>JASHYS010000160.1 GCA_030042915.1 Acidobacteriaceae bacterium | reverse complement strand
TCGGCGATGAAGAGATCGCCCGCCGCATCCACTGCCAAACCTTCCGGCGTAGCACCACCACTGGATGGGTTGTATACCTGGGTCGATCCACCTCCGCCAGCCGCATACTCGAGCACCACGCCGTCGCCGCCGCCCTCGCCGTAATAGTTGGCATCGGCAACAAAGACGTCGCCCTGCCCGTCCACAGCTACGCCGCTCGGCTCCGGTCCGCTGTAAAACGTAGACTGGCAGTTGCTGCTGCAATTGGCTTGAACCTTGATGACCTCGTGAAGCCCGGGATCCACGACATAGAAATTGCCGGCTCCATCGATCGCGACGCCTTCCGCAGTGCTGAAACCAGTGGCCACTGTGGTTGGATTGCCGGTGTACGGCGGCGCGAGCTCCATCAGGCTTGTGCCGTTCACGTAGTAGAGATTGCCCGCCGCATCGGTCGTCATGCCGGAGGCGTTGCGCACATTCGCCGGCAGAGTGACCTGGCTGCTGGAATCGATGGTCGGAGGGTAGGAGGGGACGGGAATCGCTGTTACGGCCGGGCCAAAGGCAATCTCCGGCGCCACGCCAATGCCTGAGATGAGCTGAGTGGCCACCACAGCGTTGCTATCGCTAAGGAGCTCAATCGCGCCCATGCGCAATCCCGGTGCGAGCGGTTTGAAGGTAACGTTGACGGTGCAGGAGCCGCCTGACGAAAAAGTGTTGATACAAGACCCGCTGTTCTGCGCTAAAAAGTCGTAACCAGTCAGTCCTTCGGTAACAGCCTGGATCCCGCTGACGGCGATACTCCCTGTGAAATTGAAGGTCACCGTGAAACTGCTGCCGGTGCATCCCGACGGATTTCCTCCCGCGCATACGCTGGCGACAGGGAAAGTCCCGGAGAGGAAAGTCGCGCTCACATTCTGCGCCTGGCTCATGGTTACGGTGCAAGTGGGGCTCGGTCCTGAGCCTGCGCACGCGCCGCCCCAGCTGACGAATGTCGATCCATTCGCCGCGCTCGCCGTCAGCGTCACCTGGGCGCCGCTCGCATAATCTCCCGAGCATGTTCCCGTGGTATTTGGGCTGGAGTAGCTGCAGTTGATCGCGCTCAGATTGTCCGCCACCGAACCGCTGCCCGTTCCGCCTTCGGTCACCGAGAGCGTGTACTCGGGTCCGAAAGAAATCCCGGTACCATTGAAGGGGAAAGGTTGGAGAGAAGCCGGATTGTTCAAGGAGTTGTCGTAGAAATCGGCATAGCCTGTGAGCGAACCGGTAGCCATCGGGTCGAAGGAGACGTTCAGATTGCAGGCCGCGCCTGCCGTAAGCGAGAAGGTAGCAGTGCAAGCGCCCGGCGAGCCGAGTAGGCCCGAAAAGGGACTCTGATAGAAGCTGGGATTGGTCAAGACCAGGCCCTGGCCCTCGGCGGTCAGCGTCTGGTTGCCTATGTTTTGGAACAGAACGGATCGCGGACTGTCGCCGCTTACGTTGTCGACAGACGTTTCGGCGAAATCGAAAGCCTGGCTTTCCGGAAGGATGGTGTCGACCCGGTTGTTGGCAACGTCAGCGATGTAGATATTGCCCTGGCTATTGGGCGCCGCGTCGAAAGGTTGGAACGTGCCGGCCAATGAGGGGAAGTAGGACGCGGCCAATATGATCTGGCAGGCCTCAGTAGCGCAGCCGGCCGGAACCTCAACGACCTGGTCAATCCCGGAATCCGCGACAATGAGATCGCCCGCGGCATCCAACTTCACGCTCTCTGGGTTGGCCCATCCAAGGCCCACGGTGAACGGTGTGCTGCCGCCCGCCGGAATCTCCAGCACCTTGCCTTCGCCGGAATCGGCGATGAACACGTCGCCGGCAAGATCCACTGCCAGGCCGCCCGGCACGAATGTGCTCCCACCCGGGCTGTAAACAGTGATTTGCGATCCTCCATTCGCTGGAACCTCGACGACCTGCCGGTTGCCCCGGTCGCCGATGAAGAGGTCGCCCACCGCATCCACCGCTACCGCGTCCGCAGTGTAAAGGCCGCTACCGAAACTTTGCTGGCAGGACTGCTGGGTGCAGCTGGCAGGAATTTTGACAGCTTGATTTGCAAACTGGCCGATGAAAACATCGCCGGAGCCATCGACCGCCACGGTCTCGGGGAAATTAAACCCATACCCGACCGTGCTCGCGATGCCGTCCGCCGCCACTTCCACCACATTGTTGCCGCCGGTGTTGGCGATGAAGAGATCGCCGGCCGCATCGACCGCCACCCCCTCCGGCGACTTCACAGCCTCGCTCCCGGTGCTTTGGACAAACGTCGTCAGTGGGCTGAAGGTGGCCTCAGGCGCTCCGCCAACGCCGTAGATCGGCGTGGTCACAAAAGGAGTGGTGTCGTTGGCGGCGGTGAAGAGCTCCACCGCGCCCAGGCGCAACCCGGGGGCGGTCGGCTCGAAGGTGACGTTGACGGTGCAGGTGCCCGGCCCCGTGTTCCCGCTGCATGTGCTGCCGAGGGCCGGCGAGAAGTCGTAACCGGTTGCGCCTTGCGTCACCACCGTAGGCGACGGGCCGAAATCCGTGGCGGTCGAAACGTTATAGGTGAGCGTAAGCGTGTTGCTGCACGGAGCCGGCGAGCCTCCCGAGCACACGTTGATGTCGCCGAATCCCTGCGGATCGCCAAAGGTCCACGTATCGCCGAGCTGGCCGCTACTGCCTTCGCCTCCGAACATGACTATCTGGCTCTCCGCAGCGTCGTAGACCATGGGGTTTGTGGCGCGAGGCGGTGGGTTGGTCTGATACGCCTGCTGGGTCCAGGTGAGATTGCCGGAATTCCCGGTTAATACCCAGGTGTCGGCGAGATATATGACGTTGTCGGAGATCTGCTGCTCGCCACCGAACAGGACCAGCTGGCCGAGCAACGGGTCATAGTCCATCCCTGCGCTGTCACGCGCGAAAGGGGGATTTGTGGTGGTCAGCAGAGTCCAATTGTCCCCGGTCCACGCCCACAGGTCGTTGTCATCGCTACCGTCCTGGTCAAATCCTCCGAACAGGATCACCTCGCCCAGCGCGGGATCGTAGGCCATCATCGCGCCGTAGCGCGGCGATGGGGTGTTCGAAGGAAACTGCTGATACCAATTGTTCTGGTACCACACCCAGGTGTCGTTGAGATCGGCGCCGCCGCTGCTTGAACCTCCCTGACCTCCGAACAGGACAACCTGGCCGGTCGCGGGATCATAGGCCATACTGGCGCTGCTCCGCGCCGGAGGGGTGCTTGCCAGACCGTTCACCTGGCTCCAGTTGCTCCCGTTCCAAAGCCATGTATCGCTAACACGGTCACTGGGCTGGGGCCCCTGCGCCCCTCCGAACATCACCACCTGGCCCTGCAGCGCGTCGTAGGCCATGCTCTGGTTCGAACGCTGCGAGGGGCTGAATTCGGGGAACGCCTGGGTCCAGTTGGTTCCATTCCACAACCACGTGTCATTGATCGGGCCGCCAACCGCGAATCCTCCGAACATCACCACCTGGCTTTGCGCCGCATCATAGGCGAGGCCGGGAGCGTAACGTTGAGGAGGCGTCGACCCCGGAATTTGCTCAGTCCAACCTGTCTGCAGCGTGACCTGCGCCGGTGCGCTGAGTGCTCCTGCGAGCATCATCGCCGCTGCGATCGCGGCAACGCCGCGTGCTCGAGAGACACTTCGCCGGGAGCCGCCGTGCGATGGCCAGAGGTGCTGGTTACCAAAAAGGTGGGAAAAACAGGAAAGGCAAGTGAAACACACTCTGGAACCAGAACCAGCGGACTGCTCGGTCATGAATGCGATCTCCGGGGAATCGAAGTTACTCGCAAATCTAGTTAGCAAAACACAGGGAGAGTCAGATTAGGCGCGAAACCTTCCCAAACAGGTGGCGCCCCTGCTGCCCGGCAAATTCTTCGAGAGATGGCCGAGTCAGAGATTCAATTTGCCATAGGGGGAAATGGCACAGACTTCCGGACGATTCATACCGCATAAGTACATAAAGCCTGCCTTATGGGAGGAAGCTCGGGGAACCTGTGACTACAAACTATTGAAAGGAAAGATGGGCTGTCAAGGCAATTGGCCGAATTCAGCCGAGAATATTTATCAAGAGGGACGAGACTGATCTTCCGCCGGCGATAAAAACCGGGTGAGGTGACTGATGTTCGATTCGCGCGCTTATGGACGGAACTCAATTACCCAGGCATGAGAAAAACTTTGCGGAACTGGCGGAAAGAGATTTCGCGGATCTCAGCGGAGGAGGGACCAGCGTCGATTCGTGGCGGAGAGGGAGGGATTCGTTTTCGACGATCCAACCAAGCCTCTAAATCAAAAGCACTTGTGTCCCGAAATCAGTCGTTCCGATAGAGTTCTGCCCGATAGGCCACTCCAGCGATTGCCAGCGGCTTTCAGTCCGCCGACATCGCTTACAACCTCATAAAAACGTAAAATGTAAAAAGCTATACGTCAATACTTGATCCAATTTTCCGCCCATCTTCTGCGCAATAGTGGAAAAAGCGCGAGAGCGAATCCTTCAGTGGCGCACTGGTCTTGAAGTTTGAAGCACCAGTATCCAGTCACTGTCGCCATCGTGATTCTTGCCTGGCGGAGTAAATTTCTGGTTCCCGACATTCCGGAATGGTGCGCCTGGAACTTTCTTATTCGTGCCGTCTGTAGGGTCAAGCCATTTCGCCTCAGCTGGTGCACTCAGGCTATCCATGTCGACTGTAACCGTTCTGGCTATTGGCATATAGATGACCACCATTGACCTGTCGCTGGTTTCAGACACAGTAGCGAAGTCGTTTTCGCTGACGCGGCCCTTTAAGCTCGTTCCAAGGTCGTGCTCGTCAAACAGTACTTCCGTGTCGCCGAAGGTTCCCTCTCCTTCTTTCAGAACCTTGTGCTGTTGGTCTGGAACCAGATCTTGCCAAGGCAAAGATGAAAAGAAGTCTTTCCAGATCTTGATCTGAGTCACTCCAAGAGTATCCATATAAGAATCCCATCCGGGTGAAAAAGTCCAAGTATAACGATTCCCGTAAAACTGTCCCACGCCCCCGCTCAGCATGGTCCAGTATTCCTGGCGTCGCAACACATTCGGAGTGCCGTAGTCCGTGGGGTTCCCGACCTGTTCAAGCTCATAATGGGCTTCGACCAGGTATGCCGGCATCACGGGAGTTTGGTTATAACTATGAAGCATTTGAATATAAGTCGGGCCGTATATGTAGGTGCCATTCAATGAAATGATCGATGCCCATTTCGGATCGTCTAAAGAGGAGCTAGCGTTATAGTTGAGCTCGACTGTCTGGAGTTGGCCTGGGGACGTCGACTGAATTCCCTTTGCCACAGCCAACACCAGGTCGTCGTCTGACGGCACTCTCCACCTGTTGAAATCATTTCCGCTCAACCATCCGACATTCGGATATTTCTTATACCGCCTCCCAAGATATTGCCCATAAGAGGAGGCTGCATCAAGGCCATTGTTGCGCAGCGTCGGCAGCCACCCAATCGTCTCGATTGGATCGATAAAGACGAAAATCCCGTGCTTTGCTGCAGATTCTGCCACATAGTCGAGCCTCGCAAAGTATGATTCATTGGGCTTAGAAAGGTCGTAATGCAAGTAGTCGTCGCCACCGGCCACATAACCATTGAACGGAAGAATCCCGTCAATCGTGCTCCCCGTCTTATTGTCTGGGTAGTCGTTTCCGGCACAGGCGACATCGATCCATCCAACGGTATTGAATCCATGAGCTTGCCGATCGGAGAAGTATTGATCGATTTGTTTTTCGGTCAATCTTCCCATGAGCCCCTGCGGGGAATCTCCTACTATTAAGAATGGCTTGCCTTTTTGGTCGACGAGATAGCGATGGTTTGCGCTCAGCTTCAGAGGATATGCGGGCATCTCCCGTTTTGAGGAGTTTTGACCCGCGCTTTTGATTGGCGCCAGGTTGGACGCAAAGAGCAGAATGCCGGACCAATAAAGCATCCCCGCGATCTGAGAAGATCGAAACATACGAAAAAGGTTCACTTTGGCTGTCTCATTGTGTAGCCGATTGATTCTGCAAAGGAATCCGCCCCTGAGCCGCAGTTTGTTGAATATTCCTCACGATTGATTCGGGCGAAGGTACTTCCTGAGAAACTTGAAAGTTCCAACGCCATGAATCTCATGAGGGCCATTGAAGAACTCGATCTCTGTCCTGTCACCGATGCCCAATTTGTCATAGAATTCGCGGACAAAAGCGTATTCGTAAGATACCCATTGGTCAGTGCCGACCGGGTCATCATGACCCCGTTCCACCATGAAGGGTTTAGGAGCCATGAGGCTTGCCAAGTCGGAATAGTTAATGATGTTGGCAAAGTTGAATTCGTACATATCGTATTCGCCCAACAACATGTAGGTCTGAGGCGTAAGAACATTCGTTGTCTTCCATACCCACTCGTTGAAATCGCCCGAGCAGATCGAAAGGCAATATCCATCGATAAGAGGAGGTACACGAACGGCTGTCTTGCCGCCGTAGGACAAGCCATAAAACCCAATTCGGTCAGAGTCAACAAACGGCTGCGACGACAACCATCTCAGAATCTGCTGATGCTGGCCCAAAATGAAAGAAAAGAGTGACAGCTTGATGGGGTGGCCAATACGCTGGATAATTCTGAAGTTATCTTCTCCAATATAAGGATTTTGCGGCGCAAAGATAACAAATCCTTCGTTTGCCAGACTGCCTCCAAAATGGTGGTAAAAATGACTGTCGATATGAGGGTCGACCACGTCGTTCGGGCGGCCCTCGAGCCCATGCTGGCAAACGACAACGGGCCGTTTCTCTCCCGGCTTCAAATTCTTCGGGACCAGCAGAATTCCGTAGGCAAAGACCCCGGGCCATACATCGAGAACGATCTCGTATCCCCGGAAGCCTGGTTCATCGAAAACCATCCGGCTTCGGGGATTCATTGGCAGACTGGGCGCCGGCAATCGGCCAATAACCTCCTCCCAAATAAACTCACGGTAGCTTTGGGTTGAAGCCTGCCAGGTTTTCAATGACGAAGCGTCTGCCTTCTTCCAGAAGTCAGCCCTATTCTCACGAGATTTTCGGATTAACGCTTGGGTGAAAGCAACCAATTGATCAAACTGGTTGTGCAAGCGCGAAGACGGATCAAGCTGCTTCGTCGCTTCTGGCGCGGGACCTATTGCAGCAAGGCCAGTCCTTTTCGATCCGAGTGCCGCAAGAAACACCTTGAGCGCCGGTTCAGATCCCGGCGATCCCATGGCGTCAACTTCGGCGATCAATTGAAGATTTGCCTCAGCGTTCAACTGCTTGAAGAATTGCCGCGCCCGCTCAACTTCTTGCTGCACCTCATTCAATGGTGGAGTCGTCAATTTACCATTCGGGCATGCACAGGCCGCGTGTTCGCTCGTGACCGGTGGCGGACCATCGACTTCCGGCCCTCGGCAAGCCTCCAAGATGAGAACCCTCGGCGCAATCATGCTCGCCAGTTCCGCGTCGCCAAATTCCTTAACCAGCGACCATACGTCGCGATAGATTGGCTCTTTCCAGACATTCTCCCGCGGTTGAAAGTATCCGCTTACCACTGTGGCTTTGATTCTCGGATCGAGTGCCGCGCTGTAGAGCGCCAGCAGACCACCTTCGCCGTAGCCCATGACGCCGACAGTGAGAGGTTCTCTGGCATTCTCCCTCTCGAGCCAATCGACAGCGGCTAAGACCTTTTGAACTTCGAAGCCGATGATGTGCCTGCCAACCTCGAAAGCCATTCGGTAGATCCACTCCCGATGCGGCATGTTTGTCATGCCGATTCCGGGAATGCCCGAGAACGTGTCATCCCGATTCATGAGGAGCGGAATGACAACTTGCACGCCGTTTTCTGCAAGCCGGCGAGCAAACTGAGATACATCCGGGATGCCATCGGCAATTCCAGCCAACTTCTCCGGTGTCCAATCTGCATCTGGAATCGCAATAACACCTGCCACCGCCTGGCCGTCAGGCTGCAGTAATAAGCCTTCTGCTTCCATCCCGTCTGAGTCTGCGGTCGGCGCCGCAAAAACAGGCCAGCGAACTGCGTATATTCGAAAACCATGGCCGCGTCCGACCTCGGTTTGCGTCCAATCGTCCATCGGAAGACTTGCCGATTCAAAAGCTACCCGCGGGTCCACGGCTCCAATGATTTCTCGCAGGTGCTTACGATTTGGTGCAAGGGACGCCTCATAGCGCTCCGTCGAAGTGTAATCGCGATTCCAAAGATGGCCGCGCTCAGCAGCCTGTCTGGACGTCTCGTTCAACAGGTAGGACCTGATGCCCTGGACCATCTGTTGTGCCAGATCGCCCTGAAGAGTCAAAGGGCTGGTACCGGGAAGAAGTGCGCCGGGATTTTCTTCAATGACTGACCGGGCTCCCCAGAGCCTTTCGAGACTTCCGAAGGCGATCGATCCCGCAGAGAGATTCAAGAACTCACGTCTTTTCAATTGTTTTTCCCCAAACCCAATCGCTGACTGAAGTCACAATCGGGATGCATCATAACTGACATGTCAGTTACAGAGATCATATTCCCGCGATTGGCCCAAGTCAACAACCTGCGTCTCGAATGTCACTTGTCGAGGATTTTCCATTTGATATGATTATGGTCCTTGCGATTCGTCACTCCTTATGGCCGACGGTATGAATCGCCGACCTGCGCATTCCTTCTCGATGCCCACCTGGCTTTTGAAAGAGGTCTTGACAACGGATCGGCAAGTGATATATCACAGTTTGTGCCTTGTAAAGGGTCGTTAAGCTGCTCACAAGCGCGGGGTAACTGTGCCCTTTGAAAGCGAGGCCCAGCATAAACGCCATGCCGCCAAAATCGGAAGCGAAAGGATTTGTGGCGGAAGAATCCCCGCGCAACGGAAACGTCTTCACATGTCACAATGACCATCCGGCAGTCGGAATTTCTAGCCCTGAAACGAGGCTGCGCTTCACAAAATCGCAAAACTTTGGCGAGTCGTCTTGCTATTGAGTCTGAGCCAGCGTCCGTCGGCCGCTTGGCGTTGAGCAGCGCCATTAACAAGATCCAGGAGACGAGATGAAAAGACGTGCGTTTCTAAGGCAATCGGCAATTGGGATCGGGGCTCTTGCGGGCGTGTATGCCGGGGTGTTGAAGGCGGGCGCGGAGGGCAGTTCGATTACAGCGGACGACTCAAACCGAAATGGATTGAGCGAGGCAGGAGAAGAAGGCCAGTTCGTTTGGGGCACGAACGCAGTTCTTCTCAAGGCATCTTGGGAGAAAGTGCCTTCCATCGATGAAATGCTCGCCGACAGTGAGCGCACAGTAGCGATAGCCCAGTTTTACCGCGTTGGCGGTGAGGATCAACCCGCGACGCCAACCGAATGTCGCGTTGGCTATAATGACGACGCACTTTTAGTAATGTGCCGCTGCACGGAAGACGATATGTCTTTCCCGTACTCCAATTTGGATGCGGACTTGTGGCGTGAAGCGAATTGGCAGTCGTTACCCGGATTGCCCTCCGCCTCGAACAACTGGCCACCTAATCCCGACGAGGTGGACATCCTGATTCAGCCTGATACAGCCATTCCTTCGTACTATCAGTTTGCAGCAACACCGCAAGGGTCGAAATACGGATGCTGCCGGGTGATGAGTTCCCGCACAGAAGTATCCGCTGACGAAGCTGCGTCCCCGCGTCATTCAATCGTTCACGCCAGAGATTTAAGCGCGTTCGAAGCGGTTGTTGTTAAAAGAGCCAGCGAATGGCTGGTTTCATTTCAAATTCCATGGAGATTGTTGGGTGGCAAGCCAAAGTCCAACTTCGGATTCTTGCCGATGAGGACGCGATGGCGCGACGGGCAGTTCAGTAGCCCGGTCGCCATCGACATCAATGAATCCATGCCCGTGGACCTGCTGATTGAAACTCACTTTTCCGGCACGGCGCATGTTGAAGATGCCCGAAGCAGCCTATGCCAGTTGCCCTCAGGCATACTCCGCTGGCAAAGGCCCGCATTAAGGACCTATCCGAATGCAGGGACATGCGCACAAATCTGGAAGATGCAAGAATCGCTAAGTACTCCTACCGATAAGAAAAACCTTGGGCAGCGGCTGTTCCTCACACAACGCTGGATGGATTTGATGATGCAGGAAGGCTTCACGCCGCTCCCGCGAGCCTGGGGAATTCTCAAGTACGACCTGACGCTGGCCTTTTTCCGGCAAAAGGTGAACGCCGCGCTGCAGAAGAACGATCTGGATCAAGCGTGCCATTTACTTGATACGTATCTGGGCCAGTTGGATACGATGTCGCGCTGGTGGTATGCGGATGGTTCACCAGGCAACCTGCTGAAGGACGAATGGAAAACGGTGAAAAGCGCGGAAAGCCTTGAAGTACAGGGAAAAACCCTCCTGATGCACTGCGTGGCGGGCGACCAGAAAGTCGACTTGCGGCTTGCTCTGCCGTCGACAGGCGGCATACGAATTTACGGCAGCGAGGAGGGATACTGGAGGCCGGCGGACCTGCTGCCATTAGCCGCTGAAGTAGCACGCGGTTCCTGTTCGATCGATTTCGCCGATGGCAAGGTGATGATTCACCAGGACCCGTTTTCGATATCGATTTATGACGCGACGGCCGGAGAGGCGATACAAATCGGCGCCGATAGCCTGGCCTTCCGGTTTGGTCCGGATGGCAAGATACTCGGCGTGGATTTCGGACACCCTCTCGACCACAACGAAATTATTTATGGCTTCGGGGAAAAGTACGATCATTTTAACCACAATGGCAATGTGCTGACGCTGTGGGGCACGGATGACTGGGTTGGGAACGGCGAGGGCATGGCGAATACGACTTACAAGCCGTTGCCTATTTTTCATAGCTCCAAGGGCTATATGGTTTTCGACAATTCGTCCTATCGACTAAGGGGAGACATCGGGAGAACGGATCCGAGCCGCTATCGGCTTACGCAACTCGGCCCAATTTTTGACTATTACATATGGATTGGTGCGCCCGGAAAGGCGCTGGAATCTTATACCGCACTGACTGGAAGAACCCCGGTGCCGCCGAAGTGGGCATTCGAGCCATGGATGGGTAGAGGCGAGGGAGCATGGGCAAATGACCGCTTCCACGATCCTGTTTCGCAGGAAGAAACCACAGCCCTTCGATTTGAGGAATTGGACATTCCCCATTCCGCAATATATGCGGAGGGTCCGTCAGCTCTTTCACCAGAATTGAATCGGTTCATGGCAGCGCGCGGAGTTCGGGTGCTGGGTTATTTTTTTCCGGAAATCGGACGGCTACGGCAGAAATCGCTTTTGCCTGGGCTGAAAGCCGACGAACTTCCAATTATGAAGTGCGGGACCGAGTGCGAGACCGACGTGCTCTCAGACAAAGCGCTCTCTTATGTGGATTTCACCAATCCAAATGCCATGGAACTCTGCCTGCGAGAGTTGCAGGAGGCACTGGACCTGGGCGAGGCTGGAAGCATGGTGGATTTCGGTGACATGGTTCCGGATGACGCCGTGTTCTACGACGGTCAACGCGGGGCCGAGATGCACAATCGTTACTACTACGATTACCATCGGACCATCAGCCAGGTATTCCAGGAGAAGCGGGGCAACGATTTCGTTTTATATGCCAGAGGAGCTGCACCGGGAACACAAAGGTGGGTAGGACAGTTTGCCGGCGATCACCCTGCCAACTTTAGCGGACTGAAACACGTTTTGACCGGAGCGCTGAACTTATGCGCCTGCGGCTACTCCAACTGGGGCAGCGACCTTGGCGGATATTTCGGTTACCCACAGCCCGCTGTATATATGCGCTGGTTCCAATTTGGATGTTTCAGCCCCTGGATGCGCCCTCACGGCACGGCGCCGCGCGACCCGTGGTATTTCAGCGATGCGGCAGTGACAAACTATAAGTTCCTTGCCTGGACGCGCGAGAACATCCTGAATTACACGTATAACGCAGCCGTGATCGCACACGAAACGGGAACACCAATCATGCGATCGATGCCGCTGGCCTACCCCAGCGAGCGGGAAGCGGCCGCCGCCGCTGAGCAATACATGTTCGGGCCGGACTTACTCGTTGCTCCAGTGGTCAGCGAAGATACCTTTAAAGTGATTGCATTCCCATCGGGCATATGGACAAGCTTGTGGGACGGCAAAACAGTCACCGGGCCGATGAAGCTCAAAGTTGACGCTCCGCTCGAGACGATACCCGTATACCTAAAGCCAGGGGCCATCGTGCCGGTGCAACTGAGCCCGGAGCTGCAGTTCGGCAAGAGCATGACCAGCGGCCGGGTCGACGCGCTAATTGTTACCTCTGCCAATAAGGATGGGCATACCTCTCTTCTTAACGTCCTGGGTGAAACAGCGAAGGTGACCGGGCAATCCAGAGACGGAGGGTTCGCCTGGAAACTCGAGAACCTCGCCGAAATAAGATTCCTGCTGGTCTATGGAACGGCTTCCGCATCCTCTGTAACTGTGGATGGCAAAGTGCTGGCGAAGGCGGCATCAGCCACTGCTGACTCGGCAACAGCGGGCACTTGGGCAGGCGATCCGGTCGGCAACCGGCTCGTGATTCACCTTCCGCCGCTCCAAGTTGAACAAAGCGAACCAATCGTGGAAATTGATGTGAACTTCAACCCCAACAAAGAGTAGCTCACTCTGTTCAGTGGGAAAATCGGCCGCGACCTGTCTGTATTCTCGCCAGGGAGTAGACGTTGGAGAGCAAAAATGAGCTGTGTTTCGAAACAGACGACCCCCTACTCGCCGAACCAAGCGAATACAAGCAGGCGCGACTTTCTCAAATCGAGTCTCGTAAGCTCCGTTGCGGCAGCGACGTTGAGCGTCTCAGGGATGACGCAGGAGTCTGCCGGCGCCGAAGCCGCGACCGGGCATCCGTGCGTCATCTCAGTCACCGGCGCACCACCCTCCGCTCCGCTTCGGAATCCTTGGAAAAGCGCGATTGCGACGGGGCACGCCGCCCTGCTTTTGCGCGACGACTTGCAGCGCCAGCTAGCCATTCTGCAGCGAGATATTGGCTATCGTTACTGCCGGTTTCACGGGCTGTTCCACGACGACATGGCTGTCGTGGCGCGCCGGAAAGATGGGAGTCTGGCGTTTCGCTGGGCACAGGTTGACAAGGTTCTTGATGCGCTGCAGCGGATCGGTCTGCGCCCTCGCGTGGAGTTAACCTCCATGCCGGTGGCGCTGGCCTCGGGAACGCAGACAATCACTGATTGGGACTGGAACGTCACGCCGCCCCACGATTACGCCGAATGGGGCGAATTAGTAGGAGCCTTCGTCCGTCACTGCCGAGATCGCTACGGACTGGATGAAATCGCGCAGTGGTACTTCGAGGTCTGGAACGAGCCCAACATCGATTTTTGGACTGGCTCGCAACAGGATTACTGGAAGCTGTACGACATTTCCGCGAAGGCGATCAAGGCAGTCAGCGCGCGCCTCCGGGTGGGCGGGCCAGTTTCAGCTCGCGCAGAATGGGTCGAGGAGATCATTGCGCACTGTTCCGCCGGGAAGGTGCCGCTGGATTTCATCAGTACTCATATTTATCCGCAAGACGAGTTTCTTGAATACCAGGGGCTACGCGGCAGTCCACATAAACCGGGCAGGTTTGTTCTCGATATCGTGCAAAGTGTCCGTGAGACTGTGCGCCGTTCGGCCATGCCCGATCTCCAGGTCCACATAACGGAGTGGAACAGCCTTGTTCCTCTACCCGACGGGAAGATCTTGTGGGACCACAATCCGAGCGTGGACAACGCGTCCGCTGCGGCAACTGTTTGCGATCTCGCTCTGGCGGTAGACGGGGACTGCAGCGTTTTCTGCTGGTGGGAAGCCAGCGATGTTTTCGAAGAAGGAGGCATGCCGCAGAGCGAGTTTTCCGGCACCTATGGATTGCTGACGCTGAACGGGTTGCCCAAGGCGACGTTCAACGCGTTCCGGTTCCTCAACCGTCTGCGAGGCGGGCGCCTGGAACTGCAGCACGAGCCACTAGCGCCCGGATGCGGCCTAGTCGCGACATCGGAAGGAGAAAGCCTGCGCGTTCTGCTTTGGTATCGGGACCTTTCGGTTTATGGAGTCGGTGACCGGCAACCATGGACCGGCGTGCTGGAAATACCCTGGACCGATTCGGCGAAACCTATCCTCGTGGCGGAGCGAATTGCGGCCGGCACCGGCAGTTGCTATGAGACCTGGCATTCTCTGCGCGGCCCTCAAAACCTCTCGCCGATCGAGCATCATTTGCTGGAAGTTCACGCCATGCCCGAAGCGCAATGGTTCCTACCAGAAATAGAAAGAGGGCGAATAGCTCACAATTTTCGTTTAGCTCCTGGGGAAGTGCTCTATCTAGAGCTGCGACCGCAAGCGCCGGCGGCAGTTTCCAACGGACCTCTGCGGCATGAACTGGCAGCCTGGTATGAATCCAGGCGGGACAGTTCGAAATGAAGGAACGCAATGCGATCGCTCGGCCTTAATCCCTTATCTGGCCGGCACCTGCCCCGCCTCTTTTCCCTCGCCCAGAGCCGGGGTTGATTCGTAGATTTGACATATCAGAGCCGTCGACGATGAACGGGCCGGGAAAGCCCGGTCTAGACAATGCGCATCGTCATTCCACCATCGATAGCAAGGTTCTCGCCAGTAATGAAATCGTTCTCAACCAGCTCTAGAATCGCGCGGGCTACGTCCTCGGGTTTGCCTTCCCGATGAAGTGGGATCCTGTTTTTGATATTGTTCTCCACCTGATCTGCCGTGAGGTAATCTTGAAAAGGAGTCCGAATGATGCCCGGAGAAACGCAATTCACTCGAATATTGTAATCCGATAATTCACGAGCGAGGGTACGCGTGAATTGCGGTATCGCCCCTTTGGCTACACCATAGGCTATTGCGCCGAGGCAGCCGCGAAGTCCTGCGGCAGATGCAATGAGCACGATTGCTCCTTCCCCCTGCTTAATCATCTGCGGCACCGCAGCGCGAGTGAGCCACATCACTGCATGCACATGAACATCAAACGCTTCGCTCCACGTCTCCTCGGTCACTTCAAAGAATCCTCCTTGGACTCCGGTGCCGGCAGCGTGCACCAGAACGTCAATTCGTCCCCATCGAGCGCACGTCTCGTCTATTGTTCGAGCGCAACCCTCGGCGTAACCTAGTTCGGCCTGGATGTGTAGAGCTTCACCTCCGTGTGCGGCTGCGGCTGCCTCAAGCCTTTCGAAGACATCGTTGGGTGGATTTCGATCTGCGACTGCAACATAAGCACCGCGTGCGGCAAACATCAAAGCCGTTTTTGCACCAATACCGCTGATTCCGCCCGTCACGAGGCACACCTTGCCTCCCAGTTCCATTGTCTTCGCCTTCCTTCACCTGCCCCCATATGCGGCAGTAGCGCACATGTGAGCAATGAATTGAAAAAACCCTTGTCAACGACTACCCATTAATGATATATCAGAAATTGACTCAGACTGCGGGAGGGGACTTCAAATTTGGTGATACTATTTGAATGAAGCAGCAGGGCTTTTCCCTTTTTGGTTCCCCTTGAGTCAGGAAAAACAAGTGATTAGCAAATCAGAAGTGAGAAAACCTGTGCGTACGCCACACCGCCGAGACGGGTCCCGGAGGTCCCTTTCCGATCACGCTTATCAACAGATACGAGATGAGATTCTCAGTGGAGATCTCTCGATAGGAGACGTCCTCTCGCGCAGACGACTCGCAAAGCGCCTCAACATGAGTTTCTTGCCCATTACCGAGGCCCTAAAGTGCTTGGAAACAGAAGGACTGGTTGAATGCCGTCCGAGGATCGGAACTCGGGTACGCGTGCCCAGCGAACAGGACATCCGCGATAGTAACGTCATCCGGGAGGCTCTGGAATCGCAAGCGGCAAGGCTGTGTGCGCAGAACATCACTGAAGAGGAAAAGATGCAGCTTCGCACCAAAGCGCGGCATCTGGATGAATTACAAAAGATGTGCGGTCTGGAACGCGCGGATTCACGATTCCTGTTCTCAGTGCATACCTACCACATGCAATTCCACATGCAGATCGCAGAACTGAGCCGCTGTCCGGGGCTGTGCCGTGCAATTGAGAAGGAGCAGGTCCTCATCTTCAATTGGCTCTATGATATTGCCGCCGACCGGCGCAAGCAGCCGGAGGAATTCCATTCAACTCTAGCCGAGGCGATATGTAACGGTGACCCGCTTGTTGCAGATACGGCCATGCGAGTGCATGTTCAATATGGTCTCGATCAAGTCTTGAAGCGCCTCTCGAACTTTGATAAAGAAGACGCCTGGCGCTTGAAGAGCAAGAATCCTGAGCAAAATGGGAAGAAGTCTCGGAACGGTTTGAGCACGAAAGACCGATAAGCGCAATATTCTCAGCCAAGCAGCAGCTTGGCCATCGCATTCACTTTCATTCCAACGTGAGGTTGGCACTCAGTGGCGTGTTTTCGCTAGAATCGCCCACGTGAACCGTGAACTTGCCCCGGTCGATGGTCCACCCGTGCGCTGATTCGTCCCAATAGCTAAATGCGGCGGCATCGAGATCGATGGTCACGTGATTTGTCTCACCCGGCATCAGGCGGACCTTTTCGAAGCCTCTCAATTCCCGCTCGGGACGGTCGACCTTTGCCGAAGGATCGGAGACATAGAGCTGGGCAACCTCCGCGCCCTCCATGTGTCCGGTATTGGTCACGTCGAAGCTGACTGAAACAGTTGAGCCCGCTGCGGCCGTCGCCGGTACCTGAAGGTTCGAGAAACTGAAACTGGTGTAGCTGAGGCCGAATCCAAAGGGGAAGAGGGGATGCCTGCCGACGGTCATCCAGTAACGGTATCCCACCATCAACTTGTCGCCATACCTTACATGCTGGATGGTATAGTCGCGCGGTTTGCCGTTCTCGTCCTTTGAGCGCAGCACGGTGTTGGCGTCAGGTTGGTCGTAGTACCACTTCGCAGATGGGTTTTCGTTCCAACTGCGGTCGAAGCTGATTGGGAGCTTTCCCTCCGGATCATGGCGACCGAACAGAAGATCGGCCAGCGCTGCGCCACCCTCCTGGCCAGGGTAGTAAAGATGCAGAAGCACGGGAACCTTGTCGATCCAGGGTTCCACGTCCATGCCGCCCCCGCCGGTAAGCGTAACAATGGTACGAGGGTTGGCCGCAACCATGGCGTCAATTAGCGTGTTCTGTCCCCAGGGTAACGCGAAGGTACGATCATGACCCTCGCCCTCTGTCGCAGCGTCGAATCCGACAGCGACCACCACCACATCTGCAACTGCGGCATATTGCTTCGCTTCGGTAGAAACCAAGCCTGGTTCGTAAGCTAGGCCAAAGCCGAAACGCGTGCCCTCAGCATAAGGCACATACTCGGCCGTTAATTTGATCGTCTGCCCTTCAACGAGATTAAGCGAGGTCGATTTGGGTACCTGGCCCTCGGCGTGGATCTGCTCGAAGATCTGCTTGCCGTCAACGAAAATCTTGAAGGTATCTTCGCCCGAGGCGGCCGCGAGCAGGAGATACGTCCCCGCGTTCGGCGCCTTGAATTCCGCACTGTAACGGATGCTGCGCGCCGAAATATCCGGCGCCTCCCACTGGCCGGGCCTCCACCCAGCCACTTCACGTTGCCTGGTGGCTTCGGGCGTGCCGGTGAAGTTCTTGGTGGGGAAAGTCATGACTTTTACGCCATTCACCCAGCGAGTGGAAGAAAAGACCTCGTTTATCTCAGGTAGCCCGCGCGAGTAAAGGATGTGAGCCTCGGGGCCGAGCAGATCTCCTATGCCCGTCACTATGCTCATAGTGGTGAAGGCCGTCGAATGAGAAGCTCCACCTCCGCCGGCCACCGCCGGCCAGGCGTCAGGTCCAATCACGGCCACGGTTATCGGCTTACTCATCGGAAGCGGCAGCAGATTACCATCGTTCTTGAGCAAAGTGATGCTTTCCAGCGCACCGTCAAGTGCGATATGCCGATCGGCAACCGAATAGATCGAGAAGCGCGGATCGAACTGCGGGCGCGTGGTAAAGCCGTAACGCAGCTCGGTACGCAGCAGGCGGAGCACCTTGTCGTCGATCGTTGATTCCTTCAATTCCCCACTTTTGATGGCCGGCATTAGGTTGCGAGCGTTCATGAACTTGGCGTCCGGCATCTCCAAGTCCAAGCCGTTTGCGGCCGCGGCCACGCCATCGTAAGTCGCATCCCAGTCCGACATGAGAATGCCCTTGAATCCCCAATCGCCTTTCAGAACTTTCAGGTTGAGGAATTCATTCTCGCTTGCGTGGACGCCATTGACCAGGTTGTAAGAGCTCATCACCGCATCGGCCCCGCCACGGGTGATTGCTGCCTCAAAAGCGGGTAGGTAGATCTCGCGCATGGTGCGCTCATCCACGTCGGCGCTTGTGTTATGCCGGTCGAATTCCTCGTTGTTAAGGGCGTAATGTTTGACGGTGGCGATGACGCCTTCAGACTGCACGCCCTGGATGAAGGGCGCTACCAGTGCGGAATTCAGGAAGGGATCTTCTGAGAGGTACTCGAAGTTGCGACCGGCAACAGGAGAGCGCGCGATATTGACGCCGGGGCCGAGCAGAAAGTTCACGCCGCGCGCCCGCGCATCCCTGCCTAGACTCCCACCGAGCAGGTGGGCAAACCGCGTGTCCCAGGTGGCAGCCAACGCCACTCCGCCTGCGTAGGCTGCGGTAGGCCCCCACGAGCACACGCCCAGTGACGCGTCCGACATCTTAAAGCGAGGCAGCCCGATGGACGGTTCTGCGCGGGTGTATTGGCCGTCGCCACCGATCAGATCTATCTTCTGTTCAAGGGTGAGCTTGGCCAGCAAAACTCGTGCCTGCGCTTCGATGATTGGGGAATCGGATACAGGAGCCTGCGCAACTGCAACAATGCTGGAGACTCCAAAAACCACTGGCAGCAAGGCCGTGCCAAATGATTTGAATGATTGCACGAGAAACGCCTTGGAATTTCTCGACGGGTAGAGCAGTCTATCCATTAGGGTCCTCGAATCTGAGGCTCCACGCAAAGTCACATGGTCTTTTGTTTGGCTGTTGCAAACTCTCTGGCAAAGTGATGATTGCTCCGCGCGTGGAATCGAATTTCCACGGCAAACTCGTATTTGAGCCGAGCAATTCCACTTTCGAACCGGCCTTTGGTCGCACTGTGGTTAATACAACCCGTGTTCCTGGCCATTCCGTTAGAATTGCGTAGATAAACCGTGAGTCTTTGGATCGCGTGAAGCGAACCGTTTCACCTTCGCACCAAAGTGTGCCTCTGCGCGGACGAGTAGCGTAAATCGCCTCACCATTCACCTTCAACCAATTCCCCGCACCCTTCATCTGGCGGATTGCCTCAGGATGAAACTCGCCATGGCCACTTGGTCCGACACCTATCTGCAGACCACCGCCCTTGGCGACAGCGTCAACCAGGCTGTGCACGATCCATTTAGAGCCTTTGTAGTTTGCGGCATCGGGATCATACGAGAAGTCGGTGCCCAGCGGATAGATTGTGAACCATGGCTTATCCGACGCCTCCTTTGATCCGGGAACGACGCGCTCTGGGGTGTAGTAGTCTCCGTAGTTTCCGATGCCGCGCATTCGTAACATGACCTGTGGCTGGAGTTCTCGCATCTTCAACACGGTCTTTCTGAGTTCGGGCCAGACGCGCGGCCCCAGCCACATATCCAGACAGATCATGTCGATCTTCCCATAGTTGGTTAGTAGCTCCACCAACTGTGCTCGATGTCTCGCCATCATGCGATTGACTTCAGCATCAGTGGGATCGGGAACGGCCACGGCATGACTGCCTAATCTTTCCCGCGTCATTTGCAAATCGGCCTGAGTCATCAATTCTTCTGACGATGGCACCTGAAAGGGATGACACACATACGGCCGAAAATCCGCGTCGTACCAATCAGGGTGCGAAAAATAGAAATCGATCTTAATATTGCGCGCATGCGCTGCATCACAGAGTTCTTTCACAACATCCCGCCGGAACGGCGTTTCCATGATTGAATAGGGAAGATCGCAGGATTCTATTTTCGGCCCCCCAACAGCGGTCCAATTGGCGCGTTTGTTTACCCGAGTTCTGGTATCAAACATGCAGAAGCCTTCATGATGTTTGGTCGTGAAAGCGATCATCTTCATGCCGCTTTCTTTGAACACATCCATCCACCCACCCGCATCGAAACCTGCTGGATTCCAACTCCTGTAAAGGTTGTTGTAGTTTTGGCGATCCTCAAAGGACATGCCAAGAAACGGCCACGACTCGGGCCCTCGGTGCCAAAGGGAGTAAATTCCCCAGTGGATCCTGACTCCAAATTTCATGTCCTCGAATGCCTCGTAAGCACTCAGCGGGGCCCAATCGTACTCCGGCACTGGCGTTTTCTCGATGTATGGATCGTTCTTCAAGAGCGAGGCAGGGAAGCCACGGAACCGCTCTGACCGCTGGGCCAAGCTCGAGAAAGTGGGGGTTGCCGCAGCTGCTGCGGCCGACGCAAGGAATTCTCTCCGATTCATGAATGTCACTACCTTTGCGCTCCCTGAGATTGATTCAAATCGGATTAGGACAGGGAGCCGCACCACGCTAAAGTTGGAGACGACGCGTTTTCATATCCGAACCATCAGTGATATATCACTATCGGATTCTCTGTCAAGCTCATCCTACCGCTACTTCACGCAGATTGTTTGCAGAGAAAGCTTAATGGAAAAGACGGCGCCTTTGAAAAATCGCGGACAATCGGCCCGTTTCCGGCCCGAGGCGGCACGGTGTGCGAATTGGCCGCTCTGCTATGTCCGAATCGCCGCCAGGTGACGATCGTTTTTCTAGCCGACAACACGCCGCACTCTCAACGCGATGTCCACTTCGTATTCCGGTGTCGAAAGTTCTTGATTCCCGCCTTGATGGGAAAACGTGGCAGTGCTGAGAGCTGAGCCTGAAACTGGATCGACCCAATCTGCCTTGTAGGTCCCCCCCGGCAGATCCAAAACGAGCGTTTCCTGATATTGCCCGGGCTTTACGACATAGTATTCCTTGCGATCGTTCAACTCGCTATGGTGAAGATAAAGCGCGTACTGTTCGCCGGGTTGGCAGAGACCTCGGCAATAGACTCCTTCGGGCACCCCGCTAACAACGAAGCTCTTATCCGCGCGCATCTTGATGAAGTCAAATCCACAGATGAAATTCTTCAGATTACGAAGCGAACCTAAGACTCTCGCGTTGTCGGTTGTGTTGCCGGCTGGGTTTTCAACGGTGTAGCGAGAATTCAAATGATTAAAGCTTGCGCCGCCCCCTACGATGAACTCCCATGCCTCTACCCGAGACGCGGCAATTGGGTCGCCATCCTCATACTGAAATGGGTAATAAGGCGTTTCGTTTTGCTCAATCGGCTTGTTGCAACCATATTTGTAGTCCAAACCCTTCATACCGCCCATCTGCTCGCCGCCCACTTTCGCGCCCCACACGTACTGACCAACGATGATCGAGAGAAGAGGGCTGCTTGAGAAGTCGATGGGGCCGCCGATCGGGCCCTGGACCATTTGAGCCACCAAGTGTTTTCTCGGAAGCGTGCTTTCGGTGTTGTGTACAACCTGCAGGAGGTGATCAACCCAGGGACCAGCCTCCGTATATGAGGTGTAGAGGGACGGTTCATCGCAGATTTCCAGGATGACATTGTCAAACGCATTGACTTCTTGCGTAATCTTTCTTACGTAATCGCTTTGCCGCTCAACGAGGTCCGGATGCTTTAGGGTTTGGGCCTCTTTGAAATCACAATTGCCCACGCCTTGTATATTGTTTCCAACATACAGAGGGGAACGAGGCCAGCGGTGAGTGTACTGTGAGTTAAAGAAGCAGATTTCAACTATGATTTCGCGGAGTGCGGCTTGAGCAACAAAGTCCTTTAGACGCGCGAAGAACTCTGGATTCCACTTGTCGAGGTCGTACTTGTTCCCCCAATATACACACTCCGGTTCGTCGCTTCTGGCCCACGGGACAATCGTGCTCTGTGGTCTTGGGCCCATGATGTTGTCCTTCACATATTCTCCAACGACTTCGATGAGAGCGCCAGGCCAGATGCGAGTATAGTTAAGGCCGTATTCTGCGAGTGCATCCAGGTATGCGACATAGTTGAAGTCCTTATTAACTACCGCTCCGTAGTGTTCTGCAGACGTGATTAAGATTGTCGGCTTACCGCGGTACGAATAATAGTGTGGATTGGCAGGGTGAGTCGTAATGACGGAATCGGCTTTCCTCGGACCGTCGGGATTATCCGTTTGGATGAGCTGATCCGCCGGCTGAGAAAACATCTTCGTTCCGGTCAACAACAGCGAGAGTCCAGCGCCTGTGCCTTGCAGGAATTTGCGGCGCGAAAGTCCATCGTGGCACCTGGAATTCGTTTCAGTTGATTCTGCCATGGTTTCACTCCTTACTTTTTCTGCCGAATCGTGCAGCCAAAGTTAGCGTAATTGTGGAGTTTGTCGAAAGCGTAGTTTCTTTGTGAACTGCAGTGCCTTGCGGTCTTCGTTCCAATTGACACCGCCATTCTTCCCTCACCACCTTCACCTGGGCCCGCTCCGATGGGTGTTTCGGGTTCCTCGCAAAAATGGACCGCCTAGTACTCGGGTCGTGCAGGTTTTCAGAAAAGGTGAGGCTCACCCAGCCGAATCAAGCGTCGCCTTTGTGGCTCCGGTTGAGATGCCGCCATCCACAAGAAGAGTCTGGCCGGTTATATATCGGCTCGATTCGGAGGCGAGAAACACCACGGCACCATCAAGATCGTCCGGCTTCCCCGGCCGCTTCACGGGTATGCGATCTGTCAAGTACTCCACCCATGCGGCATTCTTATACATCAATTCATTCTGTCGGGTTCGGAACCATCCGGGAGCAAGACAGTTGACCGTGACTCCGTGCCGTCCCCAATCGTCTGCCAGACTCATCGTGAGTTGTTTGATCCCGCCCCGGCTTGCGCCATAAGGACACAATCCGGCGTATCCTGCCACGCTGGTTACCGAGCCGATATTGATGATGCGACCGTACCGTCGTTGGATCATGCCTCGTGCGACAGCCTGCGCCACAAAGAACGAACCGCGCAGGTTGGTGTCGAGGACCATATTCCAGTCTTCCCAGGTCACCGCCAGCGCGGGTTTGCGCACATTGCAGCCGGCGTTGTTGACTAGAATGTCGATGCCGCCGAAGCGCTCCTCGATGGCAGCGACGGCCCCCTGGATACTGTCGTAATCTCGTACATCAAGTGCGACGGAAAACACTTGCCGTCCCAGCGCCTGAATCTCACCGGCAAATGCTGAAAGTGACTGTTTCTCCCGGCTGGTTATGGCAATATCTGCGCCCGCACGGGCCAGTGCGCGAGAAAAGTACTGTCCAAGGCCGCGGCTAGCGCCAGTGACCAGCGCCACCTTTCCCGAAAGATCGAACAGCGAGTCAGTCATGGATGCGCCCTCTTTCATCAGGGTTGAAGAACTACTTTCAAAAGACCGGGTTCACGCGCATAAAGACGGCGGAACCACTCCGCTCCCTCATCGAGCGAGGCCACCGCGGAGAGCAGCGGTTCCACGCAGATCGCGCCACGTGATATGAGCGAAATGCACGCGGGATACTCACCGCAAGACGCGCATGATCCCTGCACCCGGATCTGACGCGTCACGATGGACTGAAGAGCAATTTCGACCCTGGGTGCGATATTGCCAACCAACGTGACCATACCCCCTTTGCGCACCACTTCAATGGCGAGGTTTACAGACGGCGAGATTCCTACGCACTCTAACGCAATAGCCGCTCCCCGCCCCGAAGTGAGGTCCTTAATTTCAGAGGCCGGATCGCAGTTGTTTGAGTTGAACGTAACGGTTGCGCCCAAGCTGCGTGCAAGCTCAAGCCGCGAATCGTCGAGGTCGATAACAAAGACCCTGCCAGCACCGGCCAGCAAAGCGGCCTGCAGGACTAGCAGCCCTATCATGCCTGCTCCGACAACGACGACTGTGTCGTCCAGCGCGATTGAAGTGAGAGAAACGGCATGAACCGCAACAGAGACGGCTTCAATGAGCGCCGCGTGTGCTGACGGCATGTTCTCTGGGAGCGAATACGCAATGCGTGCCGGAACGGCCACGTACTCGGCAAATGCTCCCATACGGCGAAAATCGCGAGTAGAAACTCCGATGACTTCCCGGTGATCGCACAGATTGACCAGGCCACCTCGACAATAAAAACATCTGCCACAGAAGACGGTGGAGTCAAACGTAACATGATCGCCAAGGCGAAACTCTTTTACCGCTCCGCCTACTGCCTCAACAATTCCGGCGGCTTCATGTCCCATGACGATAGGCGGCAGACGACGTCCCGTGCTTCCGTCGTAGCCGTGCACATCACTTCCGCAGATGCCGCAGGCTCGGACACGAATGAGCAAGTCGTCGTCACCCGGGCGCGGCTTTTGCATGTCGACGAGATCGAGCTTTTTGTAGTCGGAGAGAATAAGCGCCTTCATGAATTCTCCTTGCGGCACAGGAGTTTGCTCAAAAACGAGAAAACCTGACCGCCGGTTTAGGTCCGGTCGTGGGCCATTTTTCGATTGACTCAACCCGCAAATATGATATATCAGTAATGAAACACGCTGCAACGCAAAAACTAGATTCCTTATCCGGGACTTCGTATGCAAGCGCTCATCACGAAAGACCGCAGAAAGTGGTGGATGCTGAGCTTCGCATTCTTCGCAACGCTAATCAACTATCTCAATCGCCAGACACTCTCGGTCATGGCGCCGGTACTGCTTCAACAATTTCAAATCTCGGCCACCGGCTACTCGCAAATTGTTTTCGCTTTCATGCTTGCCTATACATTCACAAATGGAGTCTCGGGCAGGCTGCTCGATTGGCTGGGAACCCGGATAGGCTACGGCTTAACGATCGCGTTCTGGTCCGGTGCGGAGATTCTAAATGCGCTCTCTGCGGGGGCTCTGAGCCTCGGGATCTTTCAATTTCTTCTGGGCGTTGGAGAGGCCGGCAATTATCCCGCAGGCGTCAAGTTGATCACCGAATGGTTCCCCCCGGAAGAGCGTTCGCATGCTTCGGGAATCTTTAACAGCGGCGCGTCCATCGGGGCCATTCTCGCTCCCCCGTTGCTCGCATGGATTGTGCTTGCGGGCGGGTGGCGAACAGCATTTGTGGTCATCGGCTTGCTGGGGTTCTTATGGTTGGCTGGGTGGCTGGCCATTTACAAGGAGCCAGGTGCGGTCGGCACGAGTCATCAGACAGATCGCATTCCGCTAGGGCAGCTATTGCGGTCAACGTTTCTTTGGCAGTTCACTCTTTCTAAGGTTTTCAGCGATCCCGTTTGGTATTTCTATATTTTTTGGTTCCCTCAATACCTGAAGGTTGCTCACTCATTTTCGTTGCGGGCAATCGGCGAAACGGCATGGATACCCTTCTTTACAGCCACACTCGGAAATCTTGCCGGAGGCGCGGTTTTCAGCGCTCTATCGCGCGCAGGAGCCGAGCCGGCAGCGGCACGGCGAATTGCAATCCTCCTCTTTTCGGTTTTGATGATGCCGGCGGCCTTCGTGGGGGGAGTTAGCAGTGCCGCATGGTGCATTGCTTTGATCGCAACAGCAACCTTTGGATATTGCGGTGCTCTGGCAAATCTGCTGGCAGTTCCTGGAGATGTCTTTCCAAAAGGCGCGGTCGCCTCGATCTGGGGCTTCGCCAGCATGGGTTCCGGGATTGGAGGAATGATTTTCGCTCTGGTGACGGGATGGCTGATTGATCGCTATTCATTTCGGCCGGTTTTTGTCGTTTTCGGCTTGATTCCGGTGATCGCTGCCTGGATGGTGTGGACGCTGCCGCGAAAGGTGGAGACTGCGCAACTGCAACCACAGACCGCATCACCGTAGCGATGATCCTTGCCGCAGAAGCGTGATTGTTATGACTCGTGAAGTTTCACGGCGTTCTCACTTTAGCCCGCCTACAAATGTGCTTTGGCTGGCGGATGGCGCGGCTTCGCGTTGGACCAAGGTCGCTTCCGGTTCGGCGAAAGGAACCGGAACAGAATTTCAGAATCAGGAAACGGAGCTCTTATGGCAACTCGATCATTACATTCGGTGAAAGGAGCTGGATCTACCTACACCGGGGCATTCGCTATGATCACCGCGTTGTTCCTGGTTTTCGGGTTTATTACAACCCTGAACATGGCGCTAGTGCCTCACATGCGGTCGATCTTTAGTCTCGGCTACGCATGGGCAATGCTGGCGGATTCGGCATTCTTTCTTGCGTACTTCGTATTCTCAGCGCCTTCTTCAAAGTTGATTGAGATTATCGGCTATAAGCAGACGATGGTCGTTTCACTGTTTGTCCAGGTTGTCGGCGCTTTGCTGTTCGTTCCCGCAGCGACGTTGATTAATTTTCCGTTGTTTCTCTCAGCAGTGTTTATTGTCGGTGCGGGAGTGACAGGGTTGCAGACGGCTGCCAATCCATATGTGGTCATTCTCGGCCCCGAACAGAGCGCCCCCATGCGCCTTACGCTCGCGCAAGCTTTTAACTCCATCGGCGCCACCCTCGCCCCGCTCGTCGCCGGAGCGTTCATTCTCAAAGATTCAGCCAAGCTAATTTCCAAAGCGAGCATCGCGAGCACAGTGAAGGCACCGTACATTCTTATTGCCGCCGGTCTACTGCTTTTGGGAATCGCTGTGACATTGATGCGCCTACCCAACATTACCCGGACACAAGAGTCCCGCCATCCAAACGACGGTGGCTCAATGCAGATCCGCAGTATTTGGAAATACCGGCATACGGTCCTGGCAGCATTGGGCATCTTTCTCTATGTTGGCGTCGAAGTCGGGCTGGCGTCCATCGCGGTAAATTACTTCAAGAACCAGGGCATGAGCAGCGTTATGACGGCCTCGTTCCTGGTCTCGCTCTACTGGTTCGGCGCGTTGGTGGGTCGTCTGCTCGGTTCCTGGGTACTGACCAGGATTCAATCGGGCCGGCTGCTGGGAACCTTCGGCGCCGCCGCGGCTCTTATTCTCTGCGCCTCAATGTTCAGCAACGGTCAGGTTGCAATTTGGACTCTCGTGCTTTGCGGCCTCTGCAATTCCATCATGTTTCCCAACATCTTCGCGCTGGGGGTAGCAGGCCTAGGCGAAATGACCAGCAGGGGCTCCGGGCTAATCATGACCGCGTGCGTTGGAGGTGCGGTCATTCCCTTTTTCCTAGGTGCCCTCGCCGACAAGATCGGTATCCAGGGCGCTTTCGTGCTTCCCATTTTCTGTTACCTCTATATTGCTTACTACGGAATGTGGGGTTCAAAGCAAACGCAGCCAATCTCGGCATAAATTTACAGGATGGCGAGAAGTCTCTTTACGGTGTTCGAGCCATCGCCACCGGTGCGATACCATTGCTGCCGGTGAACCGATTTCTCAGGTGTGCGGTGCGTTTCCCATGTCGAATTGATAGATCTAGATGCCTCGACCCCGTGCGCGTGGCGCGCTTGCATTGCGCGAGCCCCAGCCTCGCCCCGGGGTGAGGTTGGCAGCACTCGATTCCTGGCGGCTCTGCTAGGAGCTGCAGTTGTCCTCCATAAACGAGTAAGCGAGCATATGACACACGAAGAGATGAACGTCCTCGATCCGTCCCATGTGCGGCTCCGCGGCCAGGATGTTCAACTGCGCCTGTTTCCCAAGGCGTCCGCCGTCTCGCCCTGTCAGAGCGATCGTGCGGCATCCGGCATCGTTGGCGAACTTCGTTGCCCGCACGACATTAGGCGAATTGCCTGAGCCGCTGATGGCAATAACCAAATCGCCCACAACCGCGAAATTCTTCAGTTGCTCCTCGAACACTACATCGTAAGCCACGTCGTTTGCGTACGCCGTGATTGTCCCGATGTTGTCGGTTAGGGCTAGGACGCGGAAGCGGCGCGCACGGTGATAGCTGGCTCCCTTTACGAGATCGGTTGCGAAGTGTGACGCCGTAAAAGCGCTGCCGCCGTTGCCGCAAACAAAAACCTGCCGGCCCTCATCGCGTGCCGCGCGCAGCCACTGCGCGGCAGTTTCGACGGCATGGAGATCAAGCGAGTCGATGGCCGATTCAAGGCATTGTAAGTAGGACGCAAAGTAGCTCATTGCCTCATCTCCTTAATGCTTGCCTTCAATATGTCTCTTGGCGTGGCGGTGCCCGTACCACGCTGCATGATCGTGATAGAGGCAACCAGATTGCCAAAGTATGCTGCCTCAACCGGATCACCAGTAAGCCGCAACACCAACGCTGCTCCCGCGCTAAAACTGTCTCCCGCGCCGCAAATATCCACGGGTGCAGGCACGCTCTTCGCAGGTACGAGCGTGACGCCGCTGGCGCCGACGACCGAAACGCCACGCGCTCCGTGCGTGACCATCATGGAGCCATATCCAATTTGGGTGCGGAGCTTTTCGTAGTCAGTCTCTAAACTGAGCCGAGCGCACGCCTGTGCCGCCTCGTCTTCGTTCAGCTTCACAAGGACATTGCGGAAAAGCTCGCCACGAGCGCGCGAATCAACAAAGACAACCTTGACCGGGTGGCCGACTGCGAAGCGGGAAATCGCATCGCGCAACAGCGGGGTCACCACTCCGCCGGCGTCAATCTCCATTTGGTCGGAGACAAGAACAACGTCAAACTGCGGCGCGAACCGTTCGAATCGCTCGACGACCTGTGCGGTCAAATCTTCCGGCAGGTCGCGAGGAGTCAGGTAGTCAACACGGGGCAGATCCTCAACGCCGTTCGAACGATTAATCAGTTTCGTGTAGGTGAACGTTAAGACCGCTGGATCGCGGACCAGCGCAGAATGCTCGATGCGACGGGCGCCAAGAGCGCCTTCCAACTCAAATCCATGTCCGTCTTCGCCAACAACACCCAGAACCGCGACGCGCCCCACACCGAGCGCCGCCAGATTTGACGCAACCGTGCCGGCAGCTCCCGGAGTCCGTTCGTATTCGACAACGGCTACTCGAGGGATGCCGGTTTCTCGGGATACTTCGGAAAGTTGCGGCTCGTAGTAGCACCAGCGATCAAGACAAACATCGCCCACGACAAGCGCTGACAACTTGGACAGAGAGGCAAGCAGTTCTTGGATCGTCACGCCAGTTCTCCAAGAGCACGCCATAGTGAGGGAAATGTCGCCCGATGGTCGCCGCTGAAATAGTAGCTGTGTCCGCCGTCCGAGACGGTGCGAATCAAAATCGTCTTGCGTGGGCGGAAGTAATATGCGGGCTCGGTTTTCGGCAACTCGTTGCGGAAGTCGCCCGCGATCGGCATCAAGTCGAAAACGGCCGTAGTGAAGTTGCGAATCTGCCGGCCCTCCTGGTGCGCCACATTACGAGCCATCGCAAGTGCTTTCAGATAGACTTCAGGAGCCATCACCGCAGACCCGAAACTCAGCATCACCCCGCCTTCTAGGCTTTCAACAGAATGGGCAAAGATCAGGAAATCGCGATAGCTCGCTTCGCCGAGCGCAGCGCCGTCGCAATTTGGATGCTCGTGGATGATGTCGTAGCCGATGCCTACGTGCACAGTAGCTGGTATGCCGCAGCGATACGCGGCAGCAAGCACGCTTAAATCGCGGTACGGAAAGTCACCGTTGAGAATTACACTGCCGACCATCTCTCCAAAACCGCGGCCATCGCAATCGCGTAGCAGGTCGTTCAGCCTTCCGGTTTCCTGCCACAACCCGAATTCTCCGGAGCGAATGTAGCGGGGTACACTCTCAGTGGTTTTTCCGATCAGGGCTAACTCGAAGTCGTGGATCGCGCCGGCTCCATTCATCGCGATGTGTGAGATGAGTCCCCTTTCCATCAGATCGATGATGTGACGATTGACGCCTGCGCGGAGCAGGTGCGCGCCAAACATCAGTATGCGGGCGGCGCCAATTTCTTGAGCGCGATGGAGCCGCTCCGCTAGGACAGACAAATCTGCATGCTGATATGGCGGCGCGGGGTCGTCCAGCTTAAGCCAATTGCCAAGCTCCAGATCGTGATGCCGCTCAGCGAGTGGCTTCACGATAAGTCGACTGCGATCGAACATGGGATAACGGGAACTCATCATGCGATAATCCTCTCCAGCAACCGCGCTTGATTCAGATAGTTCGGTATGATGTAGTCGGCGCCCGCTGCCGCTAACCGATTGCGCTTCCAGTCGTAAACTTGAAGGCAATCGCCCTCGTCCGTGGCCACGCCGACCGCGATCCCGTCGACTGCCTTGACGTTTTCAATCTCCACGAAGCCGTCGCCGAAGCCGAGGATTTCAGTGCCATGGCATTCGGAGCGAGAAAGAATCCGCTCGATCAGAATCCATTTCGAGAAATTCTTATAGTCGTCCTGCGCCCCAAAGACGCCGCCGTCGAAAAACTCTGTCACGCCGAGCAGGTCCGCCTCTAGCCGCATGAACTCCTCATCCGTCCCGCTGGCCAAATACAGACGCATTCCTCGCTTGCGTAGCGCCTGGAGCAGGTCAATCGAACCCGGCACCAGATACTTCTCAGGCTTCGCCCGCCCGGCACGCAGTTCCTCCAAACGGTGCGCAATCCGCTCGTGCAGTAGTCGCAGGTACTTGTGCTTGTATGCAACCGGCGTCTGGGGCATGCCGCCGCGCCGCTCCACCTGCGCCACAAGTTCGATCATTTGATAGATGGTCTGCTTGCCGGTCAGGCGATCCACAAAGTCCCGCACGATGGAGTGCAATTCATCGACGCTCTCACCGCTGTTGAGCGCCGCCAATTCGGCGACCATCATCGGCACCATCACGTCTGCCCATCCAGCGCGCAGAAGCGAGAGGGTCCCATCGAAATCAAAGAGCACTACTTTCGGGATGCCGCGCGCCTCGGGATGGAGCGCTTCGATCGCGAAATCCATTTTCTTTCCCGAGGCTGAGACGTTCTGCGGCATAGCAAGATCCGGCGTTTCACCTAATCGACCGGTCGCAGCGACAAGTTTTGCGGGGGCTTCGGGGCTTCGAGCGGGCCGTGAGTGAACCAATACGAGTAGCGCTTGCGGCGCCCCTCCCCGTCTCGAAGAGTAACCCTCCAATACTGATATGTCAAATATACTCTGTCCCGCTGCCTATGACTGTCAAGGATTCCGAGCTCTCATGAAGCGTATTCCGGATGGAGCGAAGGCTGAGCAAGGGCCAGCGCGCCGAAGAGGACGCTATCATCACCAAGCGCGGACGGAACGACGTCAATGCGGGCCTGCGACCAGCACGTGATCTGCCGGCGCAATTCCTTGCGGAGCGGCACGAACAGAGAATCACCGGCTTTGCTTATGCCGCCTCCAATGACGACCCGAGCCGGGTTGAGAAGCAGGATGGCAGACTTCAGACCCATCGCCAAATCCACAACGTAGCGTTGAACGAACTCCAAATCCATTAGCAAATCCTTGGCGGGTCGTCCGTGATCGCTTTCCAACCAGATACCGGAGCACATCCGTTCCAAGCAGCCATCGGCGCCGCACGAGCATCGCGGTCCACCAGGCCGCACGGTAATGTGCCCGATTTCGCCGGCGAAGGAATCAGCGCCACGAAAGATTTGTCCTCCGATTACGAAACCGCCGCCGATTCCAGTGGATAGAGTCAAGTAAAACAGGGGATCGCAACCCGCACCCGCGCCGTAGATAGCCTCTCCAAGAGCCCCTAGGTTGGCGTCGTTATCGATGACCGTTGGAACATTCAATTCCGCTTGAAGAGCCGAGGCCAGCGGAAATTTCTGCCAATCTGCGACAACGTTCGACGTGGTAACTCGTTGCGATACGAAGTCGACCGGTCCGCCGAAACCCAGGCCGCAGCTGTCGAAATCCGAGTCCTTCCGCCATCTATTCGCGATTGATAGGATCTGGTGCATCATCCAGACTCGCCCCCCATCTCGTTCGGTGGCGAGCGTCTGGCGCAAGATCATACGACCGTCCTCGAACAGCGCCATAGATAGCTTGGTTCCGCCAATGTCGATCGTGAGTATGTTCAAAGGCTCATTCCTGCCTCAGTTGCTACCACACACGAAACACTAACGCAAGCCGCTTTTCTGCGAGGAGGTATCGCGATTGGTATTCATAACTAAACGGAAGCAAACACCATTCAGCAAGCCTGCGATCGACCTACACAGGGTGCGCACCCCTGCAGCTACTGTGCGTAGCCGGCCAGCTTCAGCACATAAGCGTAATTACCGGGCAGATGCTCCGGCAGTGTCACCTGCGGATTATCGCCAGCTGCCTTTATGTCCAGCGGATTGACATCGCCGAGCATTGTCACTTGCATGCCGGGCCGCACGGTCACACCCTCTATCGTCGCTGTCCGAGCCTTCGGAGTTCCCAATATCGTCGCGTATAGATCGTTTCCTTTGCGCGTAAAGCGCAGATCGTCGCCTTCGGCAGTCTTGCCATCGGCGCGCTCCCATGGCACGGTGTCGTAGATGGCATCGCCGTTCTGCTTGAGCCAATCACCCAGCGCCTTCAACCGCTCCATCTGCACGGCAGGAATGGTTCCGTCATCTTCTGGTCCCACGTCGAGCAGCAGGTTGCCATTCTTACTCACAATGTCCACCAACAAGGCAATCAGATCGGCAGGAGCGATGGTCTCCGCCTCACCCTCAGCGCGGTTGTAGCCGAACGACCGCCCCAATCCGCGGCACTCCTCCCATTTCTTCGCGGCGATCTTGTCCAGCTTCTGATACTCCGGCGAGGTAAAGTCCGCATGCTCAATTCCGAATCGATCGTCCACTACTCCATCCGGCACGGCGTTGTAGTAGTCTGCCTCAACCTGCATAGACCGGCCTGTCTTCGGCCAGTCGATGTCGTTCCACAAAAGCGCCGGATGATAACGGTCGATCAGCTCATGAATCTGCGCGAATGCGTAGTCTCCGTAGGCCTGTGATTCCGGCTTTACGCTCTCGTAGTCCTGGGACGTCTCGATAGGACCGGAATTGAACGTCCAGTCGTACCCGCCGGAGTAATAGAGCCCCATCTTCAGGCCTTCTCTGCGTACGGCCGCTGTCAACTCGCCCACAATGTCACGCTCCGCGCGCCGTTCGTTCTGCGGAATTGAGGGATTCGGATTTACCGTCGTGCTGGGCCACAGCGTAAAGCCTTCGTGGTGCTTCGATGTTAGGACCACGTAGCGAGCCCCTGCATCGTGGAAAATCTTTGCCCATTCCTCGGGATTCCACTTCTTCGACTCGTGGTTGAAGATAGGGGCAAAGTCGTAGTAGCTGAATTCCGCCCCATAGTGTTCACGGTGATAAGCCTGAGTCGGCGAGCCCGCGATTCGCATGGCGTTCAGGTACCACTCGGCGTAGGGGTTGTTCTTGATGTAGTCAGTGCTCGCAAAGTCGTGCTCCGGATGCGACAGCGGTGCCCAGCCCGGTACCGAATATAGTCCCCAGTGAATGAAGATCCCCAACTTCGCCCCCGCATACCACTGCGGCAGCGGGTGACGATCGAGCGATGCAAGCGTCGGCTCATACTTCACTTGCCCTTGCGCCGTACACACTGTGCCTGCCAGCATCAGCGACCCTGCCAAGATCAAAAACAGTCCAACGCGATGGATCATTGCGAATTCTCCTTCAAGGTCCCGCCCCGCGGCGGTGTATGCCCCATCGCATCATAACGATCCCTCACGCTCCTGCCAACATAGCCGTGAAGGTAACGGGCGGTTGACAGGCAGCGCCTACTCTGATATATCACACTTTCGTGCTCAATATAGAAACGTAGCGGCTGTACCCGGATATATAGGCAAGTTCACTGGGCTGAATCCATGCTGATTTGTCAGGAGTGAACCTCATGAGCCGCAGACACGGGCCAAAGCATTGTCTCGAGGACGATCAACTGACGCGTCGCCGATTCCTCCAGACTTCCACCGCTGCGCTGGCCGGCGCGACCCTGCTCCCGCCGTTGGCACTGGCGGATTCGCAGGCTGCAGACGCCGTGTTGCCAGCCGGCATGAGCCTGAACTGGGATGCAACGCACGTCGTGGCTGAGAATGCAAAACGATCGCACGCGTCCCTGGACGGCATCTGGCGGTTTACACCTGCCCGTGTCGGCGAAGCCGGGCCGCCGAAGCTGGGCTGGGGGTTTATCAACGTGCCGGGCAGTTGGGCGGGGTGGCAGGATGAGGACAGGTCTGCCAACTTGGTTGTGTCAACCAGGTTGCGGAGTCCCGTTGTGATTCGAGGCACCGGTCCGCAATGGGACCAATATGAGGATGGATCGCGCGTGGTAAGCGCCTGGTACAAGCGCCAAGTGCAGATTCCAGCCAACTGGGATGGCTGCGGAATCAGTCTGCGCTTTGACCGCGTGTGCACAGACGGAATGGCCTTTGTCAATGGCAAAGAATGTGGGCAAGTACCTTGGCCGTGGGGCTCAGTGGATATCACGCGTGCGGTTACGCCGGGCAAAACGGCAGAGATCTGCGTGCTCGTGGCAGCGATCGCGGATTCTGAAATGGTCGGGCACTTCTGGCAGAACGCTTTTATGGCCGTCACCTACAGCGCGGCTAGATTGAAGACGCGAGGTTTGACCGGCAGCGTTTATTTGGAAAGCCGCTCATCCGACGCGTGTGTGAGCGATATCTTCATACGGACTTCCACGCGAAAGAAGAATGTTTCACTTGACGTTGATCTCAGTGGTCTCAAGCAGGCTGGTCAAGTGCATTTCGTAGCGGAGATGCTTAATGGAAAAGGGGAGGTGGAAGAGAACTTCGCGGCTGACGCTGGGGTCGAGGCCAAGCCAGCCCAGACTGTCACTGTCTCCTGGCCATGGACGAGCCCGCGCCTGTGGGACGTGGATCAACCCGAGCTTTACACTCTCCGGCTGACCGTGACTGGAGCGGGGATGGATGACCAGTTTAGCCAGGAGTTCGGATTTCGGGAGTTCTGGATTGAAGGCCGGCAGTTTTACCTCAACGGCACAGTAATCCATCTTCGCCAGCCATGCTTTCACAATGGCCCGCTCGGAGAGGTGGGGGACAATTTTTCGGAACTCGGAACCTGGAACCCGGACACCCGCGGTGATGACTCAGACGCCGGGACCGAACTCGACCGGGCGGATCATAAAGGCTACCTCACAGCGGTATATGTTCTCGACGCCAACCGGTACATGAGAGATCCAAGCGGAAACTTTATCTGGAAACAGAACCAGCAACGAGCCCTGGAGCGCGCCGCTGTATGGATTCGTCACTACCGCAAACATCCGTCTGCGGTGATGTGGATCTCCGGTGCGAATTTCTTTAACAATGCCGTCGACATGGATCCTCGTCACGTCGGCCGTCATGGCTGGGCAGCGAGCGATAAGCGCTGGCAGGAACTGCTGGCCAACGCCGGGGAAATGTTCGCCGAGATTAAGAAACTGGATCCCACGAGGGTCTATTACAGCCATGAGGGGTCAGATACGGGGGATCTGCATTCGGCAAATTGTTATTTGGACATACTGCCGCTCCAAGAACGTGAAGAATGGTTGAGTGCGTGGGCGGAGAACGGCGAGATGCCGATTACCATGACTGAGTTTGGTACCCCTGTGGAATGCACTTTCCTGCGCGGGCGCGATGGCTTTGGGACCAACATAACGAGCGAGCCGCTATTGACAGAGTTCACCGCCATTTACTTTGGCGTAGACGCCTATACCAAGGAAGGCACAGAGTACCGGCAGTATCTTCATGACCAGTTCCTTGGGGGAACGCTCTACAAAAGCTTCCAGGACCATTTGGATCCATTCCCTGACAACCACATGATCCAGGATCTTTTCCGTACAAACACTTGGAGAAGTTGGCGTACTGCAGGGCTGCCGGGAGGCCTGCGCACCTGGTCGTGGGTGCAGGACGATCTGAAGGAGGTTAACTTCCCGACTTTGGCGTGGATCGCCGGACATCCAGAGGCATACACCGCCAAAGACCACCATTTCAACGCCGGGCAGAAATTTGAGAAGCAGATCGTCCTTATTAACGATATGCGTCAGCCCCAAACATTTAGGGCGACCTGGATCGCAACCGTCGGCGGTAATACAGTGGGCAAAGGCGAACTTCGCGGCAAGCTGGCAATTTCGGAGATCCGAAAAATACCCATCGAGATTCAGGCGCCCCAACTGAACGTCGGCAGCAAAGCTGACGGCCAGATCACGCTCACCGCAACGATCGGCGAGGCAACCCACCACGATAACTTTGCGTTTCGGGTCTTTGGCGCGTACCAAGCGGCCGGTGAAAGAATTGCTATTGTCGATCCGGATGGCCTGACCAGCAAGATGCTGACGGACCTGGGCTATGCGCTCCACGCATGGAAAGACGCGGCGCCGTTGGTGGTTATCGGGCGCAACGGCTTGAAAGATGACCCCGCCTTGGCTGCCAGGCTGGAGCCCTATGTGCGCGCCGGCGGCCGCGCTCTGATCTTCGCGCAAGACCCGGCTTGGATGGCTGCAGCCCTCGGCTGGCGGGTTTGCCCGAATGTGGTCCGGCGCGTCTTTCCCGTTCCCAATTCCCCGTTTGCTCAGGAGATCGATGCCAACGATCTGCGTGACTGGACGGGCAGCAGCAAACTCATTGCGGCATGCCCGGAATACGTTGGTGATTATCACCGGGGGAACGAAGGCGAACAGCCCTATGCCGGATGGCACTGGGGCAACCGCGGCGGAGTTACGAGCGCGGCGATTGAGAAACCTCATCGCAGCGGTTGGACGCCCCTGCTTGAATGCGAGTTCGACCTGGCTTATCTGCCGCTGATGGAGCTGAACTACGGCAACGGGCGGCTGATTGTCTGCACCCTGGACCTCGAAGATCACGTGGCGCAGGATCCGGCGGCACGGCTAATGGCCAAACGCGTTGTGGATTACGCTCAGCACGGGCCTTTGGCGCCTCGAGTCAACAAAGTGGTGTATATCGGCAGTGCCGCAGGCGCGGCGTGGCTGGATAGGGTTGGAGTGGTTTATCAGCATTCGGACAAGTTGGATGCGGACATCGGGCTAGTGCTCGTCGGCCCGGATGCGTCCCTGAATACAGCCGGACTGAATACGTACCTTGAGCAAGGCGGCAGGGCATTCTTCCTTCCGTGCGCGCAGGCACACGGTTGGCTAGGCACTCAATTGACCGCGGTCGCAGGCGATTTTGCGGGCTCGCTCTCAGTGCCTGATTGGCCCGAAGCAAAAGGCCTGAGTGCGTCCGATCTTCGGTGGCGAACTTTTTTGGATAGGCCTGCCTGGATCCTGAGCGGCGGAACAAAAATAGGAGCGGGCGGCCTGCTTGGGCGCAAAACAGTGGGAAAGGGTGTGGCAATCTTCTGCCAGGTGGACCCGGACCGCTTTGATGCGGATGAGAAGACCTATTTTCGCTATACGCGTTGGCGCACCACGCGTGCGGTAGCCCAATTGCTGGCGAATCTGCGCGCCAGTTTCGCCGTGGACAACCGAGTTTTTCAACCGCGCCAAACGATTCTCAACCCCAATCCTATGTGGCTCGGTCCGAATGGGGATCGATCCGGGCATGATTGCGAACCACCCATTCCCGATCGTTTGCTGAGCTTGCCGCCGACAGCCATGCCCGAAGGGGCCGAGGTTGGCTATTATCACCCCGACTACCGCACTGACTTTCCTATGGGTGACAATCCTTACCGTTATTACCGTTTTTAATTGAGTGGCTGTTTTTGCGGGGCGAAAAGCGCTTTACCGGAACGGACGGCCTTTGACTTGTCCCTCGCCTTCGCGCAGCGTGACCAACTGGTCGGCGGCTGCATTGCGTACGTGCTCGACGAGTCCCGACGGCCAGCGAACTTCGATATCTGCAGTGGTAGCTGAGCCCAGTCCGAAGTGAAGACGCGGGTCGTTGGAAGAGAGAAAACTGCACCCGCTCACGACCTCCTGTACCTGCACCTTACCGCCGTAACGCACCGCCGCGCGCGCACCAATTGCGCTGCGGTTGCTCTTGGTGCCCTCCAGTCGGACTTTGATCCAGTGGTTCCCGGAGGGGGCATCGTTGCGCAGCAACGTGGGCGGCTCATTTAGGTTCATGATGAGCACGTCCATGTCGCCGTCGTTGTCGAAATCGCCGAAGGATGCACCGCGGCTGCAATGCTCCGCTACGATGCCAGGGCCGGCGTCAGCGCCCATCTCAACAAAGGTCCCGTCACCCCGGTTGCGAAACAGAATGCGTGGAGAGCGCACCGGAAAGAGTGTTGCATTGGCACGGGCCGCCTCCGGATATAGGGCGCCCGACGTGATCATGATGTCGGGCCAGCCGTCGTTATCCAAGTCGACCATGCAGGCGCCGTAGCAAACAAAGCGTGTTTCTCTGTTCAGCCCGGCTTCCACGGTTACGTCGTCGAAGTTGCCTTTGCCGTTGTTGCGGTAGAGGCCCGTGGCCTGGTTATAGTAGTGCGTCTTCACGATATCGGTGTGGCCGTCGAGGTTGTAGTCACCTACGGCCGCACCCATGCCGCCCATCTCTTGGCCGTCGCTGCTGAGAGCGATCCCTCGGAACAGGGCCTCCTCGCGAAAAGTGCCGTTGCGCTGGTTTATCAGCAGAAAGGAAGGCGTCATGTCGCAGGCCACCAGAATGTCAGGCCAGCCGTCCTCGTCGGCGTCGATGTTCACCGCCGTCAGGCAATACGATCCGTTCAGGGCAGCGACGCCGGACTCCTTGGAAACGTCGGTAAACGTGCCGTCGCCATTGTTGCGGTACAGGTATTGCTGCGCATAGGGCAGGCCCCGCGGGCCGCAAAACACAGCCACGCCCGCATAAGTGCAGTCGGGCACGTCGAGCGAGGGCTTGGGCGCCGTGGCCAGATCGATCTCGAGGTAGTTCGCGACAAAGAGATCGAGATGCCCGTCGCGGTTGTAATCCACGAAGGTACAGCCGGTGCTGTAGCGGGTTTTGGGATGGAGCAGGCCGGCCTCTGCGGTCACATTGGTGAATGTTCCGTCGCCATTGTTGCGATAGAGGCGATTCTGACCGTAGTAGGTGAGGAAGAGATCTTCCCAGCCGTCGTTGTTATAGTCCCCGACGCAGACGCCCTGCGCCCATCCTTGTTCGCCGTCTTGATCGGCCAGTCCGGACCTGGCAGTCACGTCGGTAAAAGTTCCGTCGCGATTGTTGTGATAGAGCCGGTTGCCTGAGCCGGGAGGCGTTCCCCTGAGCGTGCGCCCGCCGAGAATGAAAATGTCCATCCAGCCGTCGTTGTCGTAATCGAAAAAAGCGCAGCCGGTGGCCATGGATTCGATGATGTAGGTGCAGCTGTCGGGCTCGCCGTAAATGATCGTCGAGGTGAGCCCTGCGGCCTTGGCCACATCTACAAAGCGCGAAAAAGCCGGCGCGGCATTTTTCGCCGGGAGCGCGGCCCACAATCTGCCGCGAAGGAACGCGGGAGTTAGAGCCGCGGGAGCGGTCCTCAGTAGCTGACGGCGCGTCCAATGACTGGCTCCACTGGTCTTGCTCATGAAAGTTTTCTCCCGCGGATTCCTAGTGCTGATTCTCGTCGGCAGCCAACTTCCGGCTGAGGCTGAGAGCCTTCTCACTGTTCGGGTCTAGCAAGAGCGCAGTTGCCACGGCCTTGCGCGCTTCCTCAAAACGAGATTCAGCGCCCAACGCATTTGCCAGCCCAATCCACGCCTGGACATTGTCCGGGACCGCGTCGATGGTTAGCCGAAACTGCCGCTCGGCGCCGGCGTTGTCGCCAGCCTGTAAGTCCATGGAGCCGAGCTGGTACTGTGCCGGGACAAAATAGGGATTGGCCTGGATCGCCTGTTCCAATGCGGCTCGCTCGCCTGCCCGGTCACCGAGATGATCCAGAACGAGGGCTAACTCATAGGCCAGCTTGGCGTTCTGCGGTTCAACCGCGCAGGCCTGCCGATAGAGCTCGGCAGCTTTCTGGTTATCTCCCCCCTTCACGGCCTCCGCGGCTCCGGCCGCCTTGGATACGGCAATGGCCCGGTCTGACTCCTGCTTCAGCTTTTGCTGGAAGAGCGCCAACTGCTGCTGCGCCTCCGCCGTTTCACCCAGAGCGCGCAAAACCTTGGCCAGCTGGAAGTGGACCTGCGGTTCGTCCTTGCCCAGCGCGAGGGCCTTTTCCAACTGCATCTTTGCTCCGCTGGGATCGTTTAGTTGCACCAGAACCAACCCTAGGTTCACGCGCGGGTCGGAGTTGTTGGGGTCAAGCGCCACCGCTTCTTCAAGATGTTTGCGGGCAGTCTGATAGTCTCCCGCCTTTCTCTCCAGCACGCCGTTCAGGTTCAGCAAATCAGCGTCATGCGGGGCCTGTGCCAGCAACTTCTGCCCGAGCGGTACGGCGCGATCGTTGTTGCCGAGCGTCACCAGAGTCCGGAGATAAATCCGCTGCGCTTCCAGATCGTCGGGTTTCTGCAGGGCGATCTTTTCCGCCAGCTCGTTCGCAGCCGCATAGTTCGTTTCGTCATAAAGAGCGACCAGAGCCCCGGTCAAAGCGTCGGAGCCGGGATCGGCGTCCAGACCCTGCTTCAGCGTTTGCTCCGTTTCGTCCAGCATGCCTGTATCCCTGTACGCGATGGCCAGATCGAGGGTCAGGTCGTCATCGCGCTTCACGCTGCGCAAACTGCGGATCACGGACGCGTAATTCCCGGCGGCGATGAGGCTCTTGGCTTGGCCGTCGAGCGCGGCCTTTGAGCTGGGATCGATCTTCAGAGCAGCGCTCCACTCCGAAGCCGCTTCCTGGTTGTGGCCGAGTTTGGTCAACGTCGCGCCCAGCAGGAGATGCCCTTGCAATTCCTGAGGATTAAGTTGTACAGCCTTCTTAAGCTCCGCAACGGCTTCTTCGAAGCGGCCCGCGACATAAAGGCTGCTGCCCAGCAAGAAGTCGAGCGTGGCCGCATTGTTCGGGTCGAGCCGGAGTGCCGTGTCCGCGGCCTTGCGTGCTTCCTCAAAGCGGGCTTCGGCGCCCAATGCGGCTTCCAGTCCGATCCACGCTTGGTCATTGTCTGGGACCGCACCAACGGTCAGCCGGAACTGCCGCTCCGCGCCAGTGTTGTCGCCGGACTGCAGGTCCACTACGCCGAGCTGGTATTGTGCCGGGACAAAGTGGGGATTAGCCCGGATCGCCTGTTCCAGCGCGGCTCGCTCGCCCCTCCGGTCGCCCAGATTGTCCAGGACCAGTGCCAACTCATAGGCCAGCCTGGCATTCTGTGGTTCGGCGGCACATGCCTGCCGATAAAGCTCGGCAGCCTTCTGGTTGTCTCCGGCCTTCACCGCCTCCGCGGCCGCTCGAGCATTGGTTACGGCCAAAGCACGGCCCGATTCCTGCTTCTGCTCTTGCTGGAAGAGCGCCAACTGTTTTTGTGCCGCCTCGGTTTCCCCCAGACTGCGCAGAACCTTCGATAACTCGAAGTGGACCTGCGGTTCGTCCCTGCCCAGTGCCAGGGCTTTTTCCAGCTGAACCTTTGCTCTGGCGGGATCATTCAATTCTTCCAGGACCAGCCCCAGGTTCACGCGTGGGTTAGGGTTATTGGGATCAAGCGTCACTGCTTCTTCAAGATGCTTACGGGCGGCCTGGTATTCCCCCGCCTTCTTTTCCAGCACGCCGTTCAAATTCAGCAAATCGGCATCGTGCGGGGCCTGCACCAGTAGATTGCGCGCGAGAGGCACGGCATGATCGCTGTCGCCCAGCATCACCAGGCTCCGGAGATAGATCCGCTGCGCTTCCAGATCGTCGGGTTTTTGGCGGGCGATCTTTTCTGCCAGCTCGTTCGCAGCTGCATAGTTCGTTACGTCGTAGAGAGCGACCAAAGCCCCGGTCAAAGCGTCGGAGCCGGGATCGGTGTCTAGGCCTAGCTTCAGCGTCTGCGCGGCTTCATCCAGCCTGCCCGAATCTCTGTACGCAATGGCCAGATCGAGGGTCAGGTTGTCGTCGCGCGCCACGCCGCCCAAACTGCGGATCACCGATGCGTAATCCCCGGTGGCGATGAGGCTCTTGGCCTGACCATCGAGCGCGGCTTTCGAGCTGGGGTCGATCTTCAGAGCGGCCCTCCACTCGTAAGCTGCTTCCCGGTTGCGACCTAGTTTGGCCAGAACCGCGCCCAGCAGAAGGCGCACTTGTAAATCCTGGGGATTGAGACGGGCAGCCTTTCTGAGCGGCACGACAGCTTCTTCGAAATGGCTTACCGCATAGAGGCTGCTGCCCAGCAAATAGTTGAGCCGCGCCGAGTCGGGCGCCAGCTTCAAACCTGACCGGTAAGTCTCCGCCGCGCATTCCGACTGGTGATTCGCGGAGAACCAGACGCCTAATTCGGCATAGGCGCCGGCATCGGGATGGACATGAATCCGCGCTTCGAGCGAAGTCGGGCCCGTGCAGGTCGCTCGTGCGGCGGAGCACACGGCCAGACCGCCCACGCTCAAGCAGGCTGCCATTGCGAGTCCGATTGTGGCTGGACCCCGAAACAAGGAAATGTTCCGGCTCGCCTTCCGCATGCCAGGGTGAATCAAGGTTCGCGGCAGCGCACAACCCGAGCGGAAGTGTTGATTGCCGACCGTAATCGACTGGCTTCGATCGCGATCCCAACCGTTAGGGGCGCCGAACCTAAAGCAGCGAAGCCCGGGGTTCGACCCAACCTTGGTCAATGTGGACCACATCTCGGCGATCTTCCCAAACAAGTTGAACCAGATTACGCCGCGGAATCCTGATATGTCAATTAGGGTTTGCCTGAAGTTGGCCAGCGATAAAGAGCACTGCAAGACGTGATCTGTATCACCGAGTAAAACCGGCATATCCACGCCCGGAAACTCGGGCGCGCGCCCCCCTCTCGATTGTGCGAACGAGGCAGTGGTCCTGTCGGCTGCACGAGTGGGCCGCTCGTCGTTATGCAAGACCAGAAGATCCATCTTTCAAAAAAGCTATGCAGGATCAATAGCTTCATAGATTCTCCCGGTGCCGTACGCAATGGAAAAAACATATTTCATTTTTCTCTTGACAGCTTTCTATATTTGATATATCAAATTGTCATTCGGAAAGATCGGGCCGAGAAGTACTCAGAAATAGCTCCGCCTCCCTTCTTGAAGAACTAGCTCGGTGCTGTCGCCATCCAAGTGCTCTTGAAAACCCGCGGCGACCAAGGGGATTGAGGCTGGACACGGAGAGGAACCAGTTTTCAACGCTTAACTCCACTCATAACCGGCCACAAAGGCTTGAACCAAACGGTTGGTAGCTGATCTGTCAGTTACTGGATGCAAATACGAGCTCAGCGGAACTCACGGGAGGACCAAATGAAAGCAACGAAGTTTTGGACAAATTGGCTTGGAATGGCGCAAATTGTCAAGGTTTCAATCGCCCTTCTCGCTTTCTCGCTCACCATCGGCGCGGCTTGGGCGCAGGTGAGAAACAGCACGATTACGGGCACGGTAACCGATCAGAGCGGCGCGGTTGTTCCCCAGGCGGTTGTCACCGTCACGAACCAGCTCACCAACGAATCAGTAAAAACGCAGTCCGGGGCGGTGGGCGATTACACCATGCCTTATCTGGCGGCGGGTCAATATGCTGTGTTGATCGATGCGCCGGGATTCAAGTCCTACCGTGTAAAAGGGATCGTGGTCGGAACGGGCGCTACGGTGCAGGTGAACGCCGTACTCTCGGTGGGCGGGACCAATCAGGTGGTTCAGGTTAGCGCCAATACGGCCCAGCTGCAGACCGAAAGCTCGTCGGTGGAGGGAACGGTCGAGACACAAGAAATTAACAACTTGCCCAATATCAACGATGATCCGTTGTACTACGCATCTCTGTCGGCAGGCGTGGTGCCGGCCCCGGGCATGTACAACGACGAAAATCTGGGTGTGGGCTATGAGGATCGTATTGGGTATTCCGAGATCAGAGTGAATGGCGGCGAGATCGGAATGGATGACATACAGCTTGATGGGGTTCCAGTGCAGGACTCTGGCTGGCATTCAATAGCCGTCATGCCCAATCGGGATGCGCTCCAGGAAGTCACTGTGGCGGCGAATGATCTCTCTGCCGATCTCGGCGGGGGCCAGGCCGTCATCCAGATGGTCACCAAGAACGGCACGAATGATTTCCACGGTGATCTCTTCTACAACCTGCGCAATGAGCAATTGAATGCGAACGGGCTTGCCAATAACATTCAAGGTATTCCGCGCCAAAAGTATCGCGTCGACGAAGCTGGTGGCAGCATCGGAGGGCCGGTTATTCTTCCCAAGCTCTTCAACGGGAAAAACAAAGTATTTTTCTTTGCCTCCTTCGATCGTCTCTGGTTCACTCAACCGGCCAGCGGACTCGCCACAGTTCCGACGGATCTTCAGCGCCAAGGGGATTATGGCGCGACGCTGATTAATTCCAACGGTACACCGAAGCCCGCCACAGTCTATAACCCATTTGACGTCACGTCGCTCGGTAACGGGGTCTTTCAAAGGACGCTATACCCTGCCGAGACGAACCTGGCGAACTGCAGTGCGTACGGTTGCGGTTCGAAAGTCCAAACGTTAATTGGCGGAGATGGTACGGACCCGTATGGCCTGAAGTACCTTCAAGCATTTCCGGAGCCAAACCGCACGGGCGATATTTATGGCACCAATAACTATTTTTATAGCGGTACTGCTCCCACAACCCGTAATAATTTCGCTTCACGGATGGACTTTCATTTTGGGAAGAACTCCTTCTATCTCTCCGGAGGGATTCAGGATGGCACCGCGTCCGGTGTGAATGTGTGGGGCCCGAAGAGTCCCTGGCTATGGATGTCGCAAGCCAATGATCAAGACAACGACCCCTACGTTGCCATCGGCGACATCATTACGCTGAATCCGACCACCTTTGTCGACCTCCATGTTGGTTATACGCGGATCGCAAGTATAAACACCTATCCCACAGATGGTGGGTTCACCACCGGCAGCGCGACCACGGGAAACACGTACGCAGCCTATGGCATGCCAGCCTCTGAGCAAGCTTTAATCGTTATCCCCGGTGTGGCTCCGTCTGTCTACTCTCTCGGCTATGGGGCTGCCTATTCCCAGTCATTGAATAACACCCAATGGAATTGGAAGAACGAACATCAGAATAACTATGATTTCAATGCCAGCATCACCAAGGTGATGGGCAAATGGACATTGAAAGATGGTTTTGACCAGCGCATCGACCAGGGCAATTGGAGGGACGTGGAATGGATGACTCCGTCTCTCGGAGCCTACAGTACGGAGTGCTACTGTGAGCAGTATTACACCACAAATGGCAGCGCCGATGGCGCCCTCAACACGAACCCGCAGCAGAGTGGCACCCCATATGCACAGGGAGCGCTCGGCGTCATGGGCTACAGGGATGATCCTGGCAGTGGGGTCATTCCGGCGCTGTCCTTCAAATGGGGCGCCTTCTTTACCCAGAACGACTGGAAGGTAACCAACCGGCTGACCGTCAATCTTGGCCTTCGCTACGAGATCCAGCCTGGGCCGACGGAACGGCACAACAGGGAATATTCGGTCAATCTGTCCGGCGAGAATCCATATGCGGCCGGCCTGGACGTTTCCACTCCCTTTGGCGGGTATGCGAATCCACAGGCGGCGTTGGGAATATTTGCTTTCCCTGGAACCAGCGGCTATTCCCGGAATTTGTGGAACACCGAATATAGCGACTTTGCGCCTCGCGTCGGCGCAGCCTATAGGTTGACAGATCGGACCGCACTTCGGGGTGGTTATGGGCGAATCTATGCGCCCAGTAACACTGGCTACAATGCCAATGGCACGGTCTATGGCGGTGGTGCGTGGTCGGGCGGATCGGAAGCGGAACCTTACGGGCTCAACGTCAACGGTATGCCGGGCGGAGTCGGAGACACGTTGCCCGCCGGCAATCCCGATCAAGGCCGCTTTGAGGATCAGGCAGACACCACCCTGCTTATCGCTCCGTTTCAAGGGACGTATAAGTCTGGGCAAAGCCCGTGGATCTATGGCGAGGAGAATGGCAATGCGGGCGCCGACAACTTCATCCGCACCATGAAAAACAGCTATGTCGATCAGTGGAACGTTTTTGTGGAGCGCCGCATGCGCGGTTGGCTGGCATCGGCAGGGTATGTGGGGTCGAAGGGTTCCCGCCTTCCCTGGCGCCTCTGGCCTTTGAACGGAGAATTTCAAATTCCGCAAACGACCCTGCAGGCTTGGCGAAGCCAATGGGTCGCTTCTAACGGCAACAATGATCCCTCGCAGCAGCAAGTCAACAATCCGATGCCCGCCCTGATCGGTTATGCAACAGGCCCGATCGGTGACACGACGATCTCAGCCATTCAATCTCAGCAGGGTTATCTCGGGTTGCTGGGGCAGACGGTAATTAACGACGTAGGCTCATCGCTGTACAATTCCCTGGAACTCTCTTTGAAGCATTCCTACTCAACTGGGTTGACAGCGCAATTTACCTACGATTGGTCCCATGCGACAGGAATTTCGGAGGGGGCGAATTACTCGACCTACGCCGAATCGCAAGCGGTTTCAGGAAACACGGCCAGCAATGGTGGGTTCAACTACGCGAACCTTCAGAGCAACTATGGAATTCAAGGTTTCGATATCCCGAACCGCTTCGTTGCAGTGGTGACATACCAGGATCAATGGGGCAGCGGCGGGAAATGGGAACTGGGAAGTCCAGTTGCCAGGGCACTGGCCGGCGGATGGACACTGGGAAGCGTGGTTACCCTGCAAGAGGGCCTGCCATGGGGTCCTGACTGCAGCGGCGCTAGCACCACCGGCTCCGGCAGTAACAACATCGGTAGCATCGATCAAAAATGCATCGAGACCGGTCAGCCGCTCGAGGTTCCAAAGTCAATGCAGCACTGGTATGATGGCCATACTTCCGTTACACTTCCGGACGGCCACAGCATTACTCCTCCCCAGTACAGCTATCTGAAGTGGAACCCCGACGCTTTCACCAACCAGGTTGTTCAGTTCCCAAATGGCAACTATAGCGTCGATCAGTATTGGTACGGAAACACGCCAACCTACATGACCCAACTCCGTATGCCTTCTTTTCAAAATGTGAACTTGAATATTACCCGAGATTTCCCGATCACGGAACGGTACAAGCTCAAGCTTCTCGGCGAGTTCACCAACTTTCTCAACCACCCAAACATCCTTCCGAGCGCATTATCTGGTTTCCCAAGTGGAAGCAATGCGAATGTAGTCAATACGATCACAAATGTGAGTTCGGGCGTGATCGGCGAAAATGGAAATTCTAATTTCGGAACTATGTTTGCGCCGGGCAACATGATGGACCCGCGGCAGGTCACGCTTACTGCTCGCTTCACCTTCTAAGCTCCGAATGGTCGCTGTGAACTTATGGGCTCTCAGGTTTTTATATCCGAGAGCCCGCAGTTTGTTGGCTGCTCTGCACGATAACATGTTGTCTATTGCCAAAATTCCATCTACTTGAAGTGGGCGACGATTCTTAGCGGTTAAAGGAGGTTGGAACGACCCAGGGAAGGCCATCGATAGAAGTGAACAGACGATTGGTGGCCGTGATCGGCATCGCAAATGGGGCTTAATGTGACCCTATCCCGTATTCAGTCCATTTCGGAATACGATTTTGAACAGAATAAGGCGCCCCGTGGACTGACCCCACTAAATGAGACAGAGTTCTTTGCGACACTTGGCAGGGAAAGGAATTCCGAGTGGCAAG
>JASHYS010000159.1 GCA_030042915.1 Acidobacteriaceae bacterium | reverse complement strand
GCGGTCGAGAGCGAGCCTGACTCTCCTGATCGAAATGTTGGGGAAGACTCCATTGATCACTCCGAGCAATTTGCGGCACCCCGGTAGCTTCAGGTGGTCAAATACCATTGCCCTACAACGAGAATAGGGCATAACGTCGACGCCAGGGTCAAGATCTTCTGCGAACTTTTGGCCAGGCGTCGCCCATCTATTTGGCGATCCGTTGCATACGAAAATTCACCCGTCGTCGATTTCCACCCCCGGGTCCATCGTCAGGTATATCTGGTGCAACCTTCGGAATAAAAACACCGCGCTGTCAAAAAGCTCGGCCAGCAGAGGCTAGGTCATCAAATCGGCTTGCATGTGAGACGCGACCTGACCGGCGTAGCACAAAGTCGTGCAACCCCGCCCAACTTGCTGGCCGATGGGAAATTATATAGACCTTGGCCAATCGTCCGGCCAGAACTGAAAACTGGGTAGTGTCTCACTTTGAGTTTTCATTGCCGTCGGGTTGCGAATCGGGTTCCCACCTATAAACATGCGAGTCCAAGAACGGCAGAACCTGCCATCAATGCCAATCCGGTATTTGTCACAATTCGAATCGTTGCCATGCTGAAGGCGGGGATGTTAGAAATTGACACGAGCTCCCCCACGTTCAATTTGGTCTTCCCTGTTCAACAAGGAGAATCCGGATGGACACTGCCAACAGGCGACTGATGTGGCATGGGATGCTTTTGTTTCTGCTGGGCTTGCTCACGGGTTTTGCCGAGTCGCACTTCACCAACGTCCGCATGGGACTTGCCGCGCACCTCGAAGGAGTGATGAACGGCATTCTGCTGCTTGGGCTTGGAGCGACCTGGCCCCATTTGCGACTGGGGCAAAGCGCTCGTGCGGCGGCTTTCTGGACAGTCCTCTATAGCACCTATGCGAATTGGTTCTTTACGACACTCGCCGCAATCTTCGGCACGGGGGCTTTGTCTCCCATTACCGCGCCGGGGCTCAAGGCCCAACCGTGGCAGGAGGGCCTAGTGACCGCCGGGCTGATGAGTGTGGGCATTGTGATCGTCGTTTCTGCGCTGATTTTTCTATGGGGTCTTCGCGGCAAGGTATCGCAGCAGTAGCACTATGCCGTGTTGCCGGTGACACTCCCCGAACGCGTTTGCAAAGGAGCTCGGTGAGCGCATTGGCGATAATGTGCTCATTAGCTGGCAGGCTCTCGATTTCAGAATTCGATCCTTCCTTGAAACGCAATCATGCGCGGCGAACTGTCGCCTCCCAGTCCTACGCCGAGCAGTCCGGTGGGCGGCGTCGTTACACTTTGCAGGGTTCCGAATCTTGCGGGAACCGAGCCGGGTACGCCGGCCTCGACCGTTTCAGGCAGCGCAAAGTTCGGATGATTGAAGGCATTGAAAAACTGCCCATCTAGACGGAACGTGACCCCTTCTCTCAGCGGAAAACTCTTGGTTATGTAGATGTCCGAATAGGTGAAGTGCGGCCCGCGCACCGAGTTGCGGCCCGAATTGCCGAACTGGCAGATCGTCGGGTTATCGTTCTCGACGCCGAGGAAGCCGGTATGGCAGGCGCCGGTCGTGGGATCGACCACCGAAGCGAACGCATCGGGATTGAGCCACTGCTTGGTGCCGTCGATGGTGACGCCGGGATAAGGAGCCTTCCGATAGAGGGGCACGCCGGGCACCCGGTTGGCATAGTTCGGCACGGCAAACTGGATGGTCTGCACTGGGTTGTAGGCCTGAAACAAACCATTGCCGTTCGCGGTATATGGCTGGCTCAGCACGCTGAAGGGCAAGCCCGAGTGCAGGAAGGCCGTCTCCGAAAACGACCACCCGCCAAAGACCTGGCGCAGCAACGCGTGACTGGAGCGAAACGGCACCTGATAGATCCCGTATGCGGTGATGTTATGCCGCACATCGTAGTCACAACTGGCATACTGCCGGTTCAACTCTCCTGGTAACGGCGATTCCAATCCCTGCGTAGAGAAGGCGAGCAAGCCGCCGTTCGATACTTCGTCCAGGCAGTGGCTGAACGTGTAATTGCCGCGCAGGGTCAGGTTGTCCCAGTGCTGCATGTAGGCCGTCTGTAATCCGTTGTAGATACTGCTGGCGCCGGTCTGGAACTCGGTGACGTTCCCAAACCGCTGATCGAGCGGCTGCTGGTAGGAGTATGGCGCAAAGCACCCCGGGCAGACGTTCTGGTATCCGTTGAGCTGCACCTGGTAGGGTTCGTGCAGCCCGCGGGTTCCCACGTAGTCCGCGCGCAGGCCGCCGCGCAAACCGATCTGCTGCTCAATGCCGAGTTCGTATTGGTAGTAGTGCGGCGTCTTGAGTGTTCCACTGGGGAAGGTGTCCAAGCTGACGGCCAGTGGACAGCTGGGAGCGCTCGGCTGGATGTCCTTACAGGGCGCGCCGCCGGCATGGAAAAGCGTCTGGAAGGATTGATTGGCGCTGGCCGCGGCATCGACTGCGCTGTTGGGAACGCCGGACGCGATCCCCAGGCCGCTTACCTGCCCAGCCAGACCCCCGGTGAAGCTGGGATCGTTGGGCGCGTTCAAAGCGCCCAGGTCGGCGACTTGCGCCGGAATGATGTCGTTGAAGACACCAAAGCCGCCGTGAAGATCCGCATTGCGCGAGAACTGGTAGGCGAAGGAAACGCGGGGCTGATAGATGAACAAGGGCGTCGCCTTGAAAAGGTTGCGCGTATTGCCAACCACAACTTGGTCCAGCGGCTGGTTCACGTCATGCGAGGCGTCGAGGAACGAGCCGGCCATGCGCGAGAACAGGCCCTCCGGGCTGTGTTCGTTAGTGTTCCACGAAGCCCGCATTCCGTATGTGAAAGTGGCCTTCGGGACCGGTTTCCACGAGTCCATCGCGTAGTATTCGAGGTTACCGAGGGTCACCCGCTCCTTCAGCGAAACCGGAAAGTTCTCCTGGGCGGTATATGCAGCGCCATAGGTGAATTCCGCGAGGTCATTGAAGGTCACGGTTGGCACAGTGCCTTCGCCCAGGTCGTAGTCGCTGATGTC
>JASHYS010000158.1 GCA_030042915.1 Acidobacteriaceae bacterium | reverse complement strand
GGGCGTTGCTTTCGCGCTCGCTGATAGTGGGGATGATAACCGAGGGCGTTCCGGCGGCGAGGCTGGTCATAACGGAGCTGTGACCGCCGTGAAACACGATGAGATCGGCGCGCGCGGCCATCAGCGGGCCGGGCACGTAATCGGCATGGCGAAAGTTCGCGGGCAATTTGCCGAACTCGGCAGGCAGCTCCTGATAGCCGGTGGTGAGCACGACGTGCACAGGCGCATTAGCCAACGCCGCAATGGCGGCGCGAATGACCACGATGGAATCGACCGGCGAAGCGGCGGCAAAGTAGCGGGGATTGCCGGAGTAGACCCAGATGAGCGGGCGCTTGCGGCCATGGCCATTGTTGCCGCCGAGTTCGTTGATCCATGCGGGCAGCGACGCGTCAGCGCGCTGAAAGACCATGGGCCCGATCCAGACGATGTTCGGGCTCAAATTGGTATGGTCGCCGACGGGGTCGGTTTCGGGCGTGCCGACGATGAGTGAGAGATCGCCGGCCATGAGATCGGTGCAGCGAGCGAGCGGCGGCAGGCCGTGCTCAGCGGCGACGGCATTGAAGAATGCGGCGGGGCTGGCAAGGTCGGCGGGGCGATCGCTGCGCCACCAGAGAAAGCCGCGGCTGGCGGGATGAAAATTGCCTTGCAGCACAGTGACCAGCGGCACCTTGGCGATGCGCGCGGCGAGGCAGGCGATGGGTTCAAACGAGTCGACAACCACATCGGGCGCGTAGCCGCGGATGAGGTCGACGTAGACGGCGACGGCGTCGCGCACGAAGTTCTGGCTCAGGTAGGCGCCGGAAAAGAAGTGTTCCACGTCCCAGCCTTCGCTGATGGTCACAAGATCGAATGCGGGAGCGGGCATGGGGCGCGCCGGCGGAGGCAAGTTGGTGAGGCCGGCCTCGGCGATGAGCCTGCTCGGTGCGGGCGAGGAGTTGAAGACGGCGACTTCGTGGCCGCGATCGGCGAGCGCGCGCGCGATGGGAACCATGCGCGTGGGCAGGCCAAGGTCGTTGGCCGGGAGCATAGTGAAGAGAAAGCGGAACATCGAGGACCTCCCGGGGGAGCGGGGTTGCTGCCGACGGCGCAGCCGCGAGCAACGTTCCGATACCGGCTGGGGGCCCGGAGAAAACGGGGGGATGTGGGAAGTGTACCGGGTAGCTTGCAGGCGAGCAAGGGGCTAGAGGCTTCGCCACGGAAGAAAGGCTACTGCTTCTTCGGGCGCTTGTAGAACGGGAGCGGAACCTGGCGGGCGCGCACGCGGTTGCCGCGCACCTCCACCAGTACATCGGATGCAGATTCGGCCGCCGCCGTGGGCACAAGCGCCATGGCAATGTTGGTTTTGAGGAAAGGCGCAGGCGAGCCGGACGTAATTACGCCCATGCGCTCCTCCGAAAGGGAAAACACCGGGTAGGTGTCGCGGGCGATGCCGCGCTCCACCATCTCAAGGCCAATGATGCGGCGCGTGGGGCCGCCAGCAGACTCTAGAGCGAGCAATGGGTCGCGGCCGATGAAGTCGCCCTTGTCGAGCTTGAGCCAGCGTGTGAGGCCGGCCTCAAGCACGTTGATGTCTTCAGAGATTTCGTGGCCGTAGAGGCTCATGCCCGCTTCAAGGCGCAGGGTATTGCGCGCTCCCAGGCCGCAGGGACGGATGCCGAACTCCGCGCCGGCGTCGAGAAGAGCGTTCCACATTTTTACCGTGGTGGCCTCGTCGGATGGTGTGTAAACCTCGAAGCCGTCTTCGCCGGAGTAGCCGGTGCGCGCGATGAGCGTGTTGGGGATGCCCGCGACCACGCCCCATGTGAACCAGTAATTCTTCATGGCGCCGAGGTCGACTTTCGTCAGCTTGCTCAGGGTTTCGAGCGCGCGCGGGCCCTGCAGAGCGAGCTGCGAGTAGTACGAAGAGTAGTTGGCGATGTGGATACCGGGCCAGCCGCTGAGGTGCTGGCGAATCCACGCGAAGTCCTTGTCGGTGGTGCCGGCGTTAACCACGAGCAGGTAGTCGTTGGGGCCGAGCCGGTGCACGAGGATGTCGTCGACAAACGTTCCCTGGGGCGTGAGCAGCGCGGAGTAGTGAGCCTGGCCATCCTGGAGCTTGGCGGCATCGTTCATGGTGATGTGCTGAACGGCGGCCAGGGCGCCGGGGCCGCGGAACTGGATCTCACCCATGTGGCTGACGTCGAACAGCCCAACGGCGGTGCGCACGGCGAGGTGCTCGGCGATCAATCCACCGCCCGGGCAAGGATATTCGACGGGCATGTCCCATCCCCCGAAGTCGACCATTTTGGCCTTCAGGGCTCGGTGCGTGGCATTGAGCGCGGTCTTCTTGAGCATGGCAGCGACGGGGGGCGCGGTGGCGACTGGATCAGGCATAACGGTTCCTTCTTCGAGCGGCTTCTATCACCAATTCACGATAGGGACTGGACGCTGGGAGGGTCAATGGCGCGCGGCGCGGTGTGGGATTCTCGAGCAGCGCAGAGTTAGGATGGGAGAGCCCGGCCGACGGAATGAGCCGGGAGAGGCGCCCGTGGACCGCATTCGAGGCATCGTGATGCTGCTGGCCGCAGCAGCGGCAATTTGGAAGGGCTGGCAGATTCATCGCGGCGAGTTGGCGGTGTTGGCGTTTGGGCTGGGTGTGCTGGCGTTGGCGCTGGGCGTGTGGCACCTGACGCGGAAGGCGCCGCGGCCGCGGGTCTGAAGAGCCGCCGACGCCCGATTGAGCTTTTCCGCAGCAGACGGTGAAGCCGTCCTTTTCAACAACAGCGCAAACACGCCCGCAAGCTTTCACCGCGACCGGCCGTATTCGCAGGGTATAATTGCCGCCAAATTAAGACCATGGGATTTCTTGCGCTCGTTCTCCTTCTGGCGGTTGCCGCGATCTTCATCCTGCCGATCGTGGCTATTGTTACGTCGACCAGCCGTGCCCGCGAGCTGCGCGAAGAGATGGCTGCACTTCTGGATCGCATTCGCGATCTGGAGGCGCAGGTGCACAACCTGGCGAGCCAGCGAAGCGCACCCGCTGCGCCCGCAACGCAACCGGCGCCGGCAACGGAGGCAGCTCCGGAGCCTGCGGCCAGCGCACCGCCCACGCGAGCACCGGAACCGTCTGCGGCGTTGCGCGCCCCGGCAGGAGCGTCGTTTCTGCCTGCGGTGCCGCAGCCTTCGCCAAAACCGGACCCTGCTCCGCCAGTGGCCGCACCAATCCCGCCCACGCCCGCAGCGGCGCCCACGCCCGCGCCCATCCCGCCTTCACCTTCTCCAACGCCTGCACCGCTCGCGCACCTTTTCGAACAGCATGCTGAAACCGCGGAGGAAAAGGCCGCCCGCGCCGAGCGTGCGTTCAATCTGGAAGAGCGGCTGGGCGCCAACTGGCTGAACAAGCTGGGCATTGCGCTGCTGGTCCTAGGCGTAGCTTTCTTTCTGGCGTGGAAGCTGCAGACGTGGGGGCCGGCGGGCAAGGTGCTATGCGGCTATGTGGTCAGCGCCATTCTGCTGGGCGGCGGCGTTTGGCTCGAGCGCAAAGCCACCTACCGGATCTTTGCGCGGGCAGGCATTGGCGGCGGCTGGGCGCTCGCCTTTTTCACCACCTTCGCCATGCACCACATTGCGGCGGCGCGCGTGCTGCCTTCGCTGGTCGCCGATCTGGTGCTGATGCTGCTGGCAGCGGCGGGCATGGTGGCGCACTCGCTGCGCTATCGCTCCCAGGCAGTCACGGGACTGGCGTTTCTGCTGGGATTCGCCACGCTGCTCACCAGCCATCTTCAGGCATCAAGCGGGACGGTCGTCTTCAGCCTCACAGCCAGTGCCATCCTGGCGGTAGGGCTCGTGGTGGTCACCTCCATTCGCCACTGGGCAGTGCTTGAGCTCGCCGGGCTGGTCGTCGTGTACGCGAGTCATTTCGTCTGGCTCACGCAGGTTCTGCCGCAGAATCACTCGAGCTTCACCGAGTTCTGGCCGTCGGTGCTGCTGATCCTGCTGTACTGGGCGATCTTTCGCGCCGCGTACGTTCTGCGCACGCCACGCGATCAAGAGGAGGAAAACATTTCGAGCGTCGCCGCCGTATTAAACGCGAGCGGCGTGCTGGCGCTGCTCAAATATCAATCGGCGCACCCGGAGTGGGCATGGTGGGCGCTGGCGGCGCTGGGTGCAATGGAGATGGTGCTGGCCTGGGCGCTGCGCGCGCGTCGGCGTCAGGCTTTTGTCGTGCTCTCCACGGTGGGCGCGGTGCTGCTCATCGCCGCGGTGCCTTACAAGTTTCAAGGAGTCAGCTGGCCGGTGCTATGGCTGGTTGAAGCGCAGGCCCTGGCGCTTTGCGGGCTGCGCATCGGCGAGCCGGTCTTCCGGCGCCTGGGACTTCTTGCGGGACTCGCCACAGGCGCCGTTCTGGCCGTACACGACATTTTGCCACTGGCGCTCCTCCGTCTTGATACTCCTGACCCGAAGCGTCATGTCTCGTTGACCATCGCTTTGGCGCTGGCAGCGATTCTGTATTGGATACACGGCGAGGTGTACCCGCGGCGCTGGCCGCAGATCAACGAAAGCGCCTTTGAAGTTGCCGCGATGAAGGTCACAAGCTACCTGGCTCTGGCCGCGGCCGCGGCTGCCTTGTGGGTTGTGCTTCCTGCGGCGTGGGTTGTAGTGGGATGGCTCGCGCTGGCCATCATCCTGGGCCTTATTGCAGACAGATTTGGGTGCGCATCGGTGGCCCTCCAGGCAAATCTTCTGGCTCTGGCAGCGGTGATGGGATGGTTCCCGTGGAATCTCTGGGGAGGAGAGTCAGGCTGGTGGAACCACAAGGCGCCGGAACTCATCGCCGTCGCCTTGCTCTACGCGGGAATGCACGAGAAGACATCGGGCAGAGCACGCGCAAATGTGGCTGTTGCCCATTCATGGGCTGCTTCGGCCCTGCTCGCCATTGCCGCTTACGATCTGTCATCGGAACTCTACGTCGCCGCGGTTTGGGCGGCGCTGGGCGTGGCTCTTTTCGAAGCGGGCCGGTGGCTGAAGAACCTCCCTCTGCGCTGGCAGGGGTTCATTTTCGCCGGCTTGGCGCTCGGCAAGTGCATCTGTCTCGACATGGAGTCAGGGCAGCCACCGCCGCTGCTCAACCGCCCGACTCCGTTCAGCCTTGTCAATTCCTATTTGCTTGAAGTGCTGGTGCTTGCCGCTGCAGGCTATTGGCTGCTGGAGCGGACGTTCAGTCGGGACCGCTGCACGAAGGCCGAGCACGTTGCCGGCACGCTGGCCGACGGACTGGGCACGCTGGCTCTGGCGCTTTGGTTCGCATACCGGTTCCCATCCCCTTGGGTTCCCGTTGCGAACGGAGCTGTGTGGGTCACCGTGATCTGGGCGGCGATGGCGACCATCCTGATGGCGCTGGCGTGGCTGATGCGCCGGCGCTCATTTGTTGCCTGGGCGGTGGCGCTGGCCGTCGCCGTTGCGGCGCGCGGCGTCTGCGACGCGGCGACAGACGGCTCAACCGGCTTCTGGAGCGGATCGTTGTTTCATCTTGGCGCGGCGGCGCTGGTGCTGCTGGCCGCGCTTCCCTTCGCTTTCAGGCTACGCGAGGCTGAGTTCTGGCAGGGCGCTTCGATTCCGATTCTGCCGGAGATGGCCCCCGCATTACACCGCTCGGATCAATGGTTCTTCTTTGCGCCATTTGGCTTGATGGTTGCCGCGTTGGCCCTCAAACTGAGCTCCGGTCACATCACCATTGCCTGGAGCCTGATGGGAGTGATTGTCTTTCTGTTCGCGCTCGCGGTGGGAGAGCGCAGTTACCGGCTGGCGGGACTGGCGCTGCTGCTGGTGAGCGTGGTGAAAATTCTGCTGATGGATGTGTGGGCGCTCGCACCCGCTGACCGATACATGACGCTGATCGTCATGGGCCTCGCGCTTCTGGGTATCTCCTTCCTTTACACGCGCTTCAGCACGGTCATTCGCAGGTATCTTTAGCGGGTTTCGTGCGCCGACACTACGCCGTCGATTGCTCCCCGGCCGTCGAACCCGCGACCTTACGGATGCGTGGGGTGGTCGCCATAAAACTTCCAGTTGGTCTCAAAATCGCGCGTCAGTTTTCCGGTTTCCAGATCGGCGCGCAGCAGTTCGATGGGCATAAAGCTCTCGTGCAGAATAGCGTCGTGAAATTCGCGGTCGGTCATCTTTCCTGAGCCGACCAGCTCGGTGTGCAAGGCGCGAAACTGCAGCGCTCCCAGCAGGTAGGCGCATTGATAGAGCGGCCCGACCGAGCCGTCGAACGATCGCCGCACCTCGGCCGTGGCGTTATCGCGCTCGAATCCCACATTGTCGATGAGGAACTGTACGCACTGCTGCGGCGTCCACTTGCCCAAATGGAAATTCATGGTGAAAAGCACCCGCGCAGAACGGTGCATCCTCCACACCAGCGCGCCCACGCGTTCTTCCGGCGTCTGATCGAAGCCTTTGTCCCAGTAGAGCATTTCCCACCAGAATGCATTGCCCTCAACCCAGAACGGCGTTTCAAAGATCTGCCGGTAAGGGTGATAGCGCGCGGCCATATAGAACTGCAGAAAGTGGCCCGGAATCATTTCATGAAATGCCGTGGCGTGGGCAAATGGAATGTTGTTCCCGCGCATGCTCATTTCGCGCTGGTCGAATGTCATGGTGTCAGTCGGGTAGGAAACGCTGATCTCGTCGCCGCCGGTAAAGAACGGGTTCACCAGCTGGCGCTCCGGCGTCATCATGATCATCCGCCAGGTCTCATCGGCCAGCGGAGGGACAGTCACCAGCTGATGATCCTTGGCAAAATCGCTGCCCTCGACCACCAGCTTGCGAATCAGCTCCGGCTGCTCGCCCGGCGGCACGTGCATCCCTTTCACCTTTTCCACGGCTGCGTGCCAATCATCGCCAAAGCCCATCTCGTGCGAAGCCTTCAGCATCTCGCGCATGCACCAGTCGTACTCGGTCTGCGCAATGGCGATCAGCTCCTCAGGCGTATAGGGGATCAGGTTGTCAGCCAGCTCCGCCGTCAACGCGTCGCGGCCCACCGGATTGCCGATAATCGTGGTTTTGTCGTCCGCCGCGATGCCAATCAGTTTTTCCTTCAGAAAGTCCGCATACGAGTCGAGTTCTTTCTTGGCGTCCTTGTATGGCTGATCGACCCACCATGTAAACAGCGGATCGTAGCCGTTGTATTCATTGAACCAATCGTCCAACTGTCTGGCCAGCTGATGGGTGGCAATGAGCGCCTGGTTGGCCACCACCGGATCGACGGCGGGCTTGCTGTCTGCAGCTGCGCCTCCCCCATGCTCTTTCGGCGCCAATTTTTCCCGCGCTGCCTTGATGTCCTTCACCATCTCGGTCAACGCGGCGGCGTCCTTTTCGGGGTCTGGAGTTTGCATCAGCCGCTTGGCGTCAAGCAGCTGCATGATGGTGCCTGCGAATGGCAGCAACGGCTGCATCGCGTCGATCTGCTTCTTTCTGATCTCAAGCTGATGCAGGTTGCCGGTGAGGTGATATTTGATCAGCAGGTAATCCACCTTGTCTTCCTGCGAGAGTGCATCGAAGTTGATGGCCTCAAGCGCTGCCAGTTGGTCGCGATCGAACTTTTCCAGCCGGTCTCTCCGGTCGGGCGAAATAAGAACGTTGTAGGTGCTGGCGAGACCGTGAAAATCAGCCGTATATTGCTCGATGAACTCCGGCATCTGCGGCTCCGGCGCAGCGGTTTTGGCGGCTGGGCCGGCGGCGTGGGCCAACCCCGCAGCAAGCAGGCAGAAACCGGCGCTATAGCTGATTGATTTGCGGATTTGCATCAATGATTCCTCCGGGGATGACGCGTGTTGGAACGATTATTGACCTTCCGGGGCAGCTGCACCGGCAGGCTTTTCGTCGATTGCATTCCACGCCGGCGTAGGTTCGTTAAGCAGGTTCGACACAAAGAAGTCCATCAACTTGCGCTGGCCATATCTTCCGCCGGCTCCATGGCCGCCGCCAGGCACATCCAGCAGTTCGAAATCCTTGTTGGCTTTGATGAGCCGGTCGACCACCTGCAAGGTCGACGAAGGATCGACATTCTTGTCCATCTCGCCCATCACCAGCAGCAGCTTGCCTTTCAGGCGCCATGCATTGTCCACGTTTGACGATTCAGAGTATTGCGGACCGATGGGCCATCCCATCCATTGCTCATTCCACCAGATCTTGTCCATGCGATTGTCGTGGCAGCCTGAGTTGGAGACGGCCACTTTGTAAAACTCGGGATGGAAAAGCAGAGCGCCCATCGAGCTTTGGCCGCCCGCCGACGTGCCAAACACTCCCACGCGCGAAATATCGTACCAGGGATATTTTGCGGCCACGGCTTTGTGCCACAGAATGCGATCGGGAAAGCCGGCGTCCTTGAGGTTGTGCCAGGCAACGTCGTGAAATGCACGGGAGCGGTTGTTGGTGCCCATCCCGTCGATCTGCACAACCACGAAGCCCAGCGCGGTAAGAGGTTCGACGCGGGTACTGAAGCTCTTGGGCACGAACGAACCCTGCGGCCCCGCGTAGATGTCTTCCACGACCGGGTACTTCTTCTTGGGATCGAAGTTGAGGGGCCGGTAAATGACGCCCCATATCTCCGTTTTGCCGTCGCGGCCGGCGGTGTGGAAGACTTCGGGCGGTTGCCAGCCTGCGGCTCGCAGTTGCGTAATGTCGGCTGTCTCCACCGTCGACACCAGGCTCGCATCGGCGGTGCGATGCAGTTCCATCACCGGCGCCAGGTCGATGCGCGAGTAAGTATCCACATAGAACTGGCCGTCGCTCGAGTAGCTCAGCGAATGATTGGCGGCCACGCTGGTCAGTTCGGTCAAACCTGTGCCATCGAAGCCGATCTTGTAGCCATGAACGAAGTACGGATCTTCATCGGGATTTTTGCCGCTGGCCGAAAAGTAAATCTCGCGCGCCTTTTCGTCCACGCGGTCAACTCCCCTTACCACCCATTCGCCGCGCGTGATCTGCTGCTTCACCTGCCCGCTGTGCCCGTCGTAAAGATACAGATGCTCCCAGCCATCGCGCTCTGATGCCCACACGATCTCGCTGCCATCCGCCAGATCTTTGCGGAAGCGCTTGCCCGTGTCGAACTGCGTGCTCACCAGCGACTCGTAGTTGATGAAAGTTGAGCTGGTTTCTTCAATCAGTGCGCGCGCTTTGCCGGTCGTTGCATCCACTTCAATCACGCGATAAACCTGGTGCCCGCGCTGGTTGTATTCGAAGGTAAAGGCGCGGCTGTCTTTCCACCACTCAATCGATGAAAGCTCGTAGGGGTTGGGGAAGAGCGCGTTGTCAATCGGAATCTCGCTCTTGGCGGCAACATCGAAGAGCACCGGCTGATTGAGCGCCAGCACATCGCCGGGCTTGGGATAGACCATGGTCGAGTGCTCTGGCTGAAGCTGATCGGGCGGAGAGGATTCGACATAGTAGATCAGCCGGCGATAACCGGGCCGGATGCGGTAAACAGCAATGTGCTTGGAATCGGGCGACCACTCCAATGTGCCGATAGCGTAGTAATTGTCTTCAGAGCCATCCTGGCTCAGAACCATCACCTCTCCGCGTTTCGCGGGCCTGGCTTCAGTTTTCTCCGGCACGGGACGAACGACCACGTTGTAGTTGTCAACGTACGCCTGCCATTTTCCGTCGGGTGAGGTTTTTGCTCTGGCGTCGCCGTTGATCGCTTTGGGCGTGAAATCGTACTCGTCGCCCTCAAAATCTTCGTCGTCGGGCGAGAGGTCGGTCTTCTTCGCGCAGGTATAGGCGGTCAGGTCGCAACTCCAGCGCGCATCGTGAAAGAGAAACTCAATCGACTTTTCATCGGTCGTGAAATGAAGCCGGGTCAGCGGAAGATACTGAGGCTTGACGGGCACATTGAGCGCCTTGCTGAGTGCATCGGCCAGCCGCGCGTGATCGAACGCCGGCCGCGAGGTGCTGGTGTCGGCATCGTAGAGTACAAACTCGTGGGCCACTTCGAACTCGCGGCCTGGTCCGTTCTCAGCGGGCGCGGCCACAGTGTGCGAATAGACAAACCGGTGTGTGCCCTCAATCCATTGCGGCGAAGCGGGCATGTGCAAAGCCAGAGAGCGGTACTTCTCCTGCAGGCCGAGAGCCCGGTCGTAGTCGGCTGGAGTTACCTGTGCTGCCAACGCCGGCCCGACGAGAAGCGCCAGCCACATACTGGCGTGCGCCTGGCGCCAAATGGAAACACGAAGAAACGTGCGCATGATGCAGGGCTCCTTTTCTGCGTGCGAAATTCACGTGCGCGATCGGTGAAGAGTTAGGTGGGTCACGAAACCGGGGATGCTTCGTGTAAACCGGCCTCCATGATATACAAAATTGTACGCATCGCGCACAAGCTTATTGTCAAGCGTTTTTTCCACCGCTCGCTACCGGCTGC
>JASHYS010000157.1 GCA_030042915.1 Acidobacteriaceae bacterium | reverse complement strand
TGAAGCTCGGGAGTCGATAAGGTCGGTTGATCAGACCGGTTCTGGTGTCGCGGCCCTATTTGGCTCGAAGCAGCAGAACAATTCGACCAGCCATCGATGACCAGCGAATATGGTACATCTGAACCATTCGTCCAAGACACCGCCATGCACTAGATTGTTCTGTTATTGGCTTTTGCTAAAACAGCACAGATGCGTCTTGGAGCCACATTCTCAAGTCGATGCCATCTGCCCGGGGCCCCAGCGAGGGGCGACTCCGGTTTTGCCGTAGGCTTCTCGCTGAACGCGGACTGCATAGATATCGAATGAGGGGCTGGAGAATCATGACCATGCGAAATTCCCGTAGGGCATTTCTCAAATTGGGCGCGGCTATGGCGGTTGCTTCGTCAACCCGGTTTCGCAAAGCAGAAGCCGCCGTTGCCGGCTCCGGCGCCGCTCCGCTCGATCAGTTCGATTACCACGAGATTGAACTTCTCGATGGCCCCATGCGCCGGCAGTTCGAAGCCAACCACGCCCTTTTTCTGGCGCTCGACGAGGACCGGCTTCTCAAGCCCTTTCGGCAGCGCGCCGGCCAACCTGCTCCGGGCGAGGATATGGGCGGCTGGTACGACAATTCGCCGGAGTTCGATCCGCACGGAACCTTTCACGGTTTCATACCCGGACATAGTTTCGGGCAGTACCTCTCGGGCCTGGCGCGCGCCTATGCCGTCACCGGATCGCAGCCCACGCGCGAAAAGGTGGGGCGCCTGGTCGCTGCCCTTGCGCCCACCATTACCACAAAGTTCTACGACGGATATCACCTGCCGGCTTACACCTTCGACAAAACTGCCTGCGGCCTCATCGATGCGCATCAGTTCGCCGGCAATGAGATGGCGTTCAAAGTGCTCGATGCCGCCACCGATGCGGTTCTGCCGCATCTGCCCCCCAAGGCCATGTCCCGTGCCGAGCAATACGCCCAGCCACACCCCGACGAGGCCTATTGCTGGGACGAGACCTACACGCTGCCCGAGAACTTTCTCCTCGCTTATCACCGCGGAGCCGGCGATCGCTATCGCGACCTGGGAGTCCGGTTCCTCGAAGACGACACCTACTTCAATCCATTGTCTGAAGGAAAAAACGTTCTTCCTGGCGAGCACGCCTACAGTCACGTCAACGCTTTCTCGAGCGCCATGCAGGCTTATCTCACATTGGGAAGCCGGAAGCACCTTCTGGCCGCGCAAAACGGCTTCGCGTTCCTGCGCGACACGCAGAGTTTCGCAACCGGCGGCTGGGGACCTGACGAGCTCTTCCGCAAACCCGGCAGTGGAGAGATGGGAGAGAGCCTCAGTCGAACCCACTTCAGTTTCGAAACGCCCTGCGGTTCCTACGGGCACTTCAAGATCACGCGCTATCTGCTCCGCGTCACGCGCGACAGCCGCTACGGCGACAGCATGGAGCAGGTGCTGCTGAACACCATCCTTGGCGCCAGGCCGCTCCAGGACGACGGCACTGCCTTTTACTACTCCGACTACAATCACCTCTTTGCCAACAAGGGTTATTACAAGGACAAGTGGCCCTGTTGCTCCGGAACCTTCCCTCAGATCACGGCCGACTACGGCATCAGTTCGTACTTTCGTGATGCGGGCGGCATCTACGTGAACCTCTACGTGCCCTCGCGCGCAACCTGGACTCGTGGCAGCGCACGCGTTACGCTCACGCAGCGCACCAAGTATCCTTATGAGCCGGCTACACAAATTGAGGTGGGCGCAGACAAGCCCGAGTCGTTTACGGTTTACCTCAGAATTCCCGCATGGGCCGGAGCGAAGACCGCCGTAGCCGTGAACGGGCGCCGCATCGATACTCCCGTGACTGGTGGACAGTTTGCCGCCATCACCCGCACCTGGAATGGCGGCGATCGCATCGAAATCGAGTTCGACATGCCCATGCGCCTCGAGGCAGTAGACCCGCAGCATCCCAATGTGCTGGCTCCGGTTCTCGGCCCGATGGCTCTGTTCGCCTTAGGACGCCCCCAGTCGCCGCTTCCGAGATCTGCGCTTATGGCAGCGGCTCAAACTTCAAGTGGTTCGGATACCTGGCGCACCGGCACCGCCGGCGGGGCTCTGACCTTCAAGCCGTTTATCGCCATTCAAGACGAGCAATATCGGCTCTACCACGAGGTCGAAGCATAATCGAGGAGGGCGAGCATAATCGGTATAAGCTGATCGAACCACCCGGCGCTCGTGACTCGGCCGGAAAGTAAGCTGCAAGCTGTGGCCGAGGCCGGACCGGAAGTGATGAAAGCCTCGTGTTAAAAAACAGAATGAAAATTACGCGCCGTTCGTTTGTCTCTGCCGCCGCCGGCGCGGTTTTGTTCCCATCTGAGTGGGTTGCTCATGCGCAGGAGGGAGGCATAGCCTCTCGCGGCGTCAAGGCCCAGGCTCGGCCTCCAGCTTCCGGCCGCCCATTCAACGCGCATTTCGTCAACGTCGCTCACCAGGCCGGCCTGCTGATGCCCACCATTTATGGCGGGATCGAGACAAAGAAGTACATCCTTGAGGCCAATGGCTGCGGATGCGCCTTTATCGATTACGACAATGACGGCTGGATCGACATTTTTCTGCTCTGCGGCACGCGGCTCGACGGAGCTCCGCCGGAAGCCACCAACCGGCTCTACAAGAACAATCGCGATGGCACATTTACCGATGTGACAGAGAAGTCCGGGCTGCACGCGGTCGGCTGGGCCAACGGCGTTTGCGTCGGCGATTACAACAACGACGGATTCGAAGATATTTTCTGCACCTATTA
>JASHYS010000156.1 GCA_030042915.1 Acidobacteriaceae bacterium | reverse complement strand
GTTCCAGCAGCGACTTTCACTTCGCGAGCAAGGAACTTTCCCTGAATTCTTACAACGTTTCTATAGGTTGTTGCCACCACTCCATTGAACTGATATGTGAGGAGCAGCGCCGGAGCTGCCGGGTCGAAGCAATAGGTCGGAGAAAAACGAAAGTCTTCCCCTATTCGAGCGCTGGCTGGGACGAAAGACACGCACGGAAGCTGCATCCCAGAAACCTTCAGCTTTTCCCGCTCCGGGCTTGACTCTGAAGACTTCGTTTGTGCTGCGGGCGGGAGCGGCTTGAACAGGTCTGAGTAGATTTCCCGCTCAAAGAAAAAAAGACGCTCGCCGGTTTCCAGATACGCACCTTTGCCGTCGGCCGTGTTCCAGCTCGTGTGAGAAGCGCTGGGACGCGACCAGGAGCTGCGGTAAACCCTCGGCGAGGCCCACCAATACTCAAAAGTCCCCTGCTCTGTTGGCCCTCCCTTGTCGTCATACAGCTGGTATCTGGCATGCACGTGGAACGGCTTCAGCGCAGGATCGGAAAAATCGTAATAAGGCGCGGCTGCAGCCAGGAGGGAGCGCGGGTCTTTGATTTGGCTTGGCTGCGGCGCGGGCGCAGTCTGAGCGGACACGAGAAAGCCGGCTCCGAAACTGAGAGCGAGCAGAACCCGAGTGCGCATCGCGCAGTCAGGGTAACACGATCGATCCGTCAACGCCGCGATGCGTCGCCGCGAAGCTAATAAGATCCTCCGGCCGTCGACGGAGGGCCTCGCAGCGCCCCCGCGTAGGTAACTTGAGCGCGGCCAAAAAGTATGGGACCAACCAGGGCACGACTTTCAGCCGGGCCAAAAAATCGCTTTGAGGTTTTTCCGAAACAGAGTACGCGGCGCAGCCGCGATGAATTCTAGGGCGCTCTCAAACCCCATTACTTCCGTATTGCTGGTAATCCCCCCAGATCGCGCAAAATCCACCGATCCTCGCGCCCGGCTCGCCCAAAAGCACCGATCCCATTTGAATCGTCGACGGGCGCCGGCGAGTGCCAAACATTGGCGCAAATTCCTATTCGTGCAGGATCGGCTCGAGCTGTTGGAGCGCCGTTGCGATGCCGGCGCTGTCGCCGTTCTGGATGGCGGTGAAGAGCGCGATCCACGAGGTGCGGCCCGTCGCGAATTTGGGCGCGATGGCGAGGAAGTGAAGGGTCCCCGCGAAATTCCAGCGGCCTTTCTCGGCACTTGCGGCTGTTGACGAAACAGATTTGACTGCCGAGAGAGCGGCGGACTTGTTGCCCGAGGCCCATTCGCAGGCCAGGTTGAATGTGTTGCGAACCAGAAGATCGGCCGGTGCGAGACCGTCATCGGCGAGGACGCCGGCCAGCTGCGCGCAGTCGTCGAAGCGCTCCGCCGTCAAGCTGGCTTCAATCAGCTCCAATTTGCTCGGCGGGGAAGGGTCGATCTTGATGCGGAGCTGGTCGAGCTGAAGCGCGTCATCGTAGCGGAACAGAAAATCATGATCGAGGTTGGCGATCTCTTGCAGGATTGCGGTTGAATCGGTCTGGACTTCGAGCGCTCTGCGAAAAGCCTCGACCGCCTGCCCGATCAGAGCAAGCGATTGGTCGCCGCTGGCGCGCTGGCCCTCATCGGTCAGTGCAACGCCAAGGCGCACTTCTGTCCTCGCCCAGTCCTGAGGCAGGTTGACCTTGGTGTAGACTTCCAGCGCGTTCCGCTCCGTGATGACCGCCTGGTCGAGCAGAGCCTTGGCTTTGTCGCCGGTGGCGCGCTCGCCCTCGTCATCCAGCACCTCTCCGAGGCTGCTTTCAGTTCTCGCCCAATCCTGGGGAAATTCTGCTCTGGTATAGACCTCAAGTGCGCCCTGATAAGCCTGAATCGCCTGATCGAGCAGGCCCAGCGCCTTGTCGCCGGTGGCGCGCTCTCCCTCAACCACCAGAGCGCTGCCCAGATTCACCTCGGTGATGGCCCAATCCTGGGGCAGGGTGGCTTTGGTGCGGACGGCTTCCAACACGCTCCTGTAAGCCTGAATCGCCTGGTCGAGCAAGGCCAGGGCCTTGTCGCCGGTGGCCCGTTCCCCCTCGCACATCAGCACAGCGCCCAAGTTCATTTGCGTCACGGCCCAGAGCTGCGGTAACTCGGCTTGGGTGTAGACCTGAAGGGCGTTTTGAAAAGCCTGGGCCGCCTGGTCGAAGAACGCAATGGCCTTGTCGTCGCTGACGAGTTCCCCCTCACGCATCAGCGCATTGCCGAGGTTGTTTTGCGCCAGCGCCCAGTCCTGGGGCAGTTCGGCTTTGGTGTAGATCTCAAGTGCGCCGCGGTAGGCCTGGCCTGCCTGATCAAGCAAGGCCGTCGCGTTGTCGCCGACCGTCCGTTCGGCCTCATCCATCAATGTGTTGCCCAGATCCACCTGGCTACGGGCCCAGTCCTGCGGCAGGTCGGCTTTGGTGTACACCTCAAGTGCGCTGCGGTGGGCTTTCAACGCCTGATCGAGCAGTGTCATCGCCTTGTCGCCTGTGGCGCGCTCGCCCTCGTCCATCAAGGCAATACCGAGGTCCACCTGGATCCTGGCCCAGTCCTGGGGCAGACTGGCTTGGGTGGGAACTTCAAGCGCGCTGCGATAAGCGGCAATCGCCTGATCGAGGAGGGCCATCGCCTTGTCGCCGGTGGCGCGCTCGCCCTCGCGCATCAGCGCGCCGCCAAGGTCAATTTGTGCGCTTGCCCAGTTCTCGGGCTGATCGGCTTTGGTTAACACCTGAAGCGCGCTCTGGTCCGCCTCGACCGCCTGATCGAGCAGAGTCATCGCCTTGTCGCCGCTCGCGCGTTCACCCTCGTTCATCAGAACCTCGCCCAGGAGCACCTCGGTCCTGGCCCAATCCTGAGGGTGGTCGGCTTTGGTGAAGACCTCAAGTGCGCTGCGGTGGGCCTTCAAAGCCTGATCGAGCAGTGTCATCGCCTTGTCGCCGGTGGCGCGCTCGCCCTCATCCATCAGCGCGATGCCGAGGTCAATTTGCAACAGGGCCCAGTTTTCTGGCTGGCTGGCCTTGGAATTCACCTCAAGTGCGCTGCGAAAGGCGGCCACGGCCTGATCGAGCAGCGCCATGGCTTTGTCGCCACCGCCGCGTTTTCCTTCTTCAATCAGTGTGACACCGAGGGCGCTTTGCGCAGATGCGGCCTCAGCGCGATCGCCTAAAGCAGAATATTCGCGCGCAATCAGCTCCAAATTGTCCGCGGATTGAGCGAGAAGCGGCAGGCTCTGGCTTGCGGGAGACACCTCGCCCTCCTGCGCGCGCGCGCCGGCCGCAGCAGAGCCGGCCCGCAGCCAGAGTTCGTGAAAGCCTATATCATCTGTGTGCTTTTTGTATTCCGCTTCCGCCGCGACCTCGGCGCTCTCAACCGTTTGTGTCGCTTCGTGAAATCTCAAGTCGAGCTGATCGGCGCTGGCTGCCTGCTGGCTGTGGTCGAGCAACTGACGCAGCGACGTGCGCGCCTTGTCGAGCAGCGCCAACTGCGCTGCCTGCAAAGCCTTCACTTGCGCTTCGAGATTCTGCTCCTGCGCATCGTCGGCACTCAGCTGCTGCTTGTCGGCGTCGCTGGCCTGGTTGAACAGTTGCGCCGCCGCGTCATAGTGCTTCAGGGCCAGTTCCGCCAGGGCCTTCTGCTCGGCTGTCGCCTGATCCGATTGTTTCTGGATTCCTTCGGCCCATTGCTGCACCAGCTTGTTCACCTGCTCCGCAGAAAAGCCGTTGGCCAGCGCCCAGTCGGCGATCGCGGCGCCCAGGTCGGGTCTTTGATTCTGTGCGCTGCTCGCGCCCTGCTTAAGCGCAGTCACCTGCTTTTGCAGGCTATTGATCTCCACAGAGGCTCGCTGCAACATAGCCTGGATTTGCACGGGTTCGAGCAGAGCGGGAGAGCCTTTGGGCAAAAGGCGAACCGGGATGGTTCCCGTCAATCCGATCAGGTCGCCGCTCGCAGGCTGGTAGATGACAAGATCGCCCGCACCAGCGATTGCAAGATGCAGGCCGCCCGCCTGCGCAGAGCCGAAAGAGATTTCGAGCCGCACCTGGCCTTGCGAGTTGGTGACGCCTCGCGCGGCGGTGACGTCCTGAAACATCACTGAGACGCTAACGGCCTTGACCGGCTGCGGCGGGTGGGGCAGTGCGTTGACTACAATCACTGTCACTTGCTGTCGGGGCGCAGGCCCTTGCGCAAGCACCAAATATTCGCTACTCCAAAGACTTAAGAAAAGAAGGATTGCCCGGGTTAAACATCTCCGCATTGCGAACTCCGGGCAAAAAAGAATGCGAAATGAAGTGGGGGTGCTTGTAGCGTAGCACGCGGCACGAAACCGCCGCTCAGCGACTGCGGTCGGCAATACGGACGTTATGCCCCGGCAAGCCCCCGCTCCTTCCCAACCCGCCCGGAAACCCTGGCCACTCCCGCCTCCAGAAGCGGCGCTTAATGGTCATTTCCGTTCGAGCGTCAGCGCGTAGATCTCATCTGAGCCGGCATCGCGGAGCAACAGAGGATTGTCGTCCGGGTCCAAGGCCATCCATGAGGTGAACCGTCCGGTGAATCTGAAAGCTGTGAGGTCGGAAACGAGTTCCGGATTCCCGCCGGTAATCGGAATGCGGTATACGCCCGGCTCTCCGCTATAGGTTGTCCTCGTGCTAGGGTAGCCGACGCCAAAGTAGACGAAACGACCGTCGTGAGAGAACGTATTCCAAGCGAGGCTTCCCATCCGCGGATGAAAAAGGGACCATTTTTGCGTTGAGAGGTCAAACACTCCCAGGTCTTCAATGTTTGCGCCCGCGAGGCCAACGATAGAGCGGCCATCCGGGGACCACCGCGGCGACGTGAAGAACTCGGGGCATAGAGGAAGCGCGGATGTCTTTCCTGTGGAAAGATCGAGAATCTCTGTGAGTGGTTTCGGACTTTGCGTGAAGCCGGCATAGGTCCGGCTGAAGACAATCCTCGTTCCATCGGGCGACCAGTTTGGATCACCTTCGCCTTCGGTATCAGTGGGAATCAACCGTCGCGGAGACCCGCCCTGGCTCGAAATCGTGTACATTGCCTGTAAACCGGAAGCTGTCACATCGCCAAACAGGATCTGTGTTCCATCGGGCGACCATTTTGCCACCAGCGGGTGAATCGGTGGCTGGGTTAACTGCATCAGTCCGGTCCCATCGCGGTTGGCACGCCACATTATGCCTTCAGGGTACGTAACGTAGATCAGGTATTTCCCATCCCTGGAGTAGTCGACATACTCTGCGGAGACTCCGCCAAGGTAGGGCAAAAACGCCTTCGATTTCGCGTTATGGATGACGAGTTCACCGCGAAGTATGACACCGCGGGCGTAGATGGTCTTTGCATCGCCGGAGATGACTGGACGATCGAAAAGGGTGGGTCCTGTTGTCAACTGCGCAAGATTGGAAACTGGTTGAGTGCTCTGTCCTCTCCTCTCATCCAGAGCCCAAATCTGAGTTTGCGTTGACAGATCGCTGCCGAGACGCGGGCTCCCAGCACTAAAGAGAAAGAAATCCTGATCCGGCGTCCAGACTCCGCAGCACATCTGGAACTTTGAGTCGGCACTATGCCAACCGGGCAGCAACTCGTGAGCATTGGACCCATCCAGCGAGATTTCCCAATATCTTCCGTCGCGAACAAACCGGATCTTGTCTCCGCGTGGTGACCATTGCAGGCTGGAGACCCGGAGCAACCATCCGGAGGGCGCCGACGATGCGAGCAATAAATGAGAATCCCCGCCTGCGCTTGGAATGGTGTAAAGATCGCCGTGCACATTGGAATACAGGACGGTTTTGCCGTCCGGGGACCAGGCGGCATCATTCGCCCTCGCCAGATAGTGTGCAGGGTGTCCCTGGGCCGCAACCAACCACATGTCCCATCCGGCGGCCACATCCCCACTTCCCCTGACCAACAGACTTGACCCATCCGGCGAGACGGCCAGCAAAACGGTGGCCACATTTGGGTACTCTTTCCCACTGGGCAGATCGATTGGGATAAGCGTCAGTTGACCGCCAGAGGCGGGCGCCGTAGCAATGCCGTGAGGATCCCACAAATTGAGAAACACGTTGCGTCCATCCGTCCCTATCGGGAGTTTCTGTCCGGGAGCATTCGTGAGCCGGGTGTACCGGGTAACGCGGAGCTGCGGCAGCGGGCGATTCAGATACCACGTCAATCCCGCCGCGCTCGCGAGCACGACACTGGCTGCGGCGAGCGCAAGCCACGGTGTCTCTCGCAAACGATGTCTTTGGGTCAGCGGCTCCTCGGCTTTTGACGGGACGGGCGCGCTTGCGCTGCTCGCTCCTACCTCAGCCAAACCGGATTCAACGGGGCAAATAAACCTGTACCCCGCCGTGGATACCGTTTCAATGTAGCGCGGCTGGTGAGGATCGTCATCGAGCAACCGGCGCAAAAGGGCGATGGCCCGGGTGAGCGAGTTGTCGGTAACCGCTGTGTCTCCCCAGACGGCGGCGAGCAGTTCTTCCTTGCGGACCAAATGGCCGGCGTGGCGCAGCAGATAGATGAGGACCCGGAAGGCCTTGGGCTCAATGGCGAGGGGTTCACCGGAGCGGATTACCTGCAATTCCGGTTCGCAGACCTCAACGTCTGCAAAGCGAAAGGTAAAGGAGGCCTGGAGCGTCATAGATTCCTCCCTTGCTGGAATCTACCGGCGGCTGGCGTGAAGCCAGCGCATCAAGTTCGACTGGAATGATACACCTGTTCGTGCTGGGATGCGCCGCGATAGAGCGGACCTTCAGTGCACGGCTCACGCTCCCGGGTCACCATCTCGTTAGCGCATAGAAAGAGAGCCCTCAAAGCCGATCATCTTTCCATCATCTGCCCTCAGAAAAGCTTCATCGGCCCTTAGAAAAGCATCAAGCAGCGATCACGACAATGTAGAGGCACGGCGCGAGAGTTCACACAGCCGAAACGGCTGAGGTGAACTTCGATGATTTATCGCAAGCAGTTTTCTTCTCTCGTCATGGTGCTCCTGACCCCGTCGATAGTTTTCGCGAAGGCGGCCCAGTGCCCTGCAAACTCGTCGAGGATCAGCTTTCACTCGCTTAAGGATTCAGAAATTGCCATCTCGGTCTCCATCAATCATTCTCACCCCTACGACTTCATCGTGGATACCGGGGCTCAGGTCACCGTCATCGACCCCCGTCTCGCTGCCGAACTGAATCTGCGTGCGCTGGGCTCGGGTGGCCTGGCGACCATGCTCGGACGCGAAGCCATCGACCTGGCGAAGGCCGAACTGGTTGAGGCCGGTCCGGTTGCAGTGCACGATTTGATTGTGGCAGCGCTGAACCTGAGCCAGACCCAGGCGGTCGACCCCGGCGTGCGGGGCATCCTCGGCGAGAACTTCCTCGGCCGCTTTGATCTGCTCCTCGACTATGCTCACAAGATGATCTGTCTGGATCCGTCGAAGGATTTGCAGAAGCAATTGCAGGGCGAGCGGGTTCCTATGATCGAGCAGGGGGCCCGCAACGGTGACCAAGCCTACACGGCGCCGGTCCTGGTAGCCGCGCACTTTCAGGCAGATGACAGGGACAGCATGGTCCTGAGGCTTGATTCAGGCACCAATATTCCGGTGCTCTTTGAAAGCCCGCGAGGGATTGTGTCCTGGGCGGAACACGAAGATACCCGCTGGGTCAGCTCGGCAGGAAACGGCCGTGCGCGTTGTTTCGCGATCATGCCCGTCCAGGGGGTAAAGATTGGATCACATACGACGCGCCAAATCGCCTTTCTGACGCCGATCAACCCGGAGCACACGTCGGCCTTTGCCGGTGAAGACGGGCTACTCCCAACCGTTCTGTTCGAGAGGATTTTCATCAGTTATGCGGACCACTTTGTGATGTTCGACCCGTTGCCGAACATGCATAGAAGTACTGACTGAATCGCGGACTCCTTGACAGTTCAGAAAAACCCCTTAAATATCGTGTGCCTCAGTTTGTAAGTCGGTCGTTGGCGAATTGTCGGCAATACGGAAAAGCCAGAAGATCATCAGCACCAAGGGCAGGAAGCTGAGAACATATAGTGTTCCGCTGGCACGCATGAAATGGGGAAACAGTTGTTGCCGTGCCAGGAAAATCGAAGCGGACGCAATAAAGAGCGCAAAACACATGCGCCACAGATGCCGCGCGATGCGCCGAACCCCGGAAACTCCACCCTGCGCCAGCATTCTGATGTCGCCAATCATCGCAGTCAAACCAACTGAGCCAAGAAACACGAAAGGTCCCGGCGGATACCCGTTCTTCATGCCTGTTGGGCTGCTTGCAGCTTCTATGGCCCAGGTCGCCGACAGGCTCACCAGAGCAATCACCGCCGCCAGAGCACACCAGTCGAACAAGGCCGGCCTTCTATCCCGGCGCCTCGCGATGGCCCAGGACGTCACCACCAGGTAGAGCGTTAGAGCGCCTCCGAGCACGTCGCCGGGCTTGGATTTTGCGATCGCCAGGTAGACTCCGGCTGAGGCCATCGTCAGCATGGTTACGACGAAAACCCGTCCCGCCCAGACATGTGCTCGGGACCCTTTGCGGAAAACCAGAGCAGCTGCACCTGAAAGGCAGCCCAACACCCCGCAACAGATATGAACAACGAGAATCGGAGAACCAGACACGCGTGCCACCCCGCAGAGTCTTACCGATAAAGCGCATCAAGCGAGCGACAAGCAGTGATACGGACCAAGCGAAACTAGAGTTCCGCCGAATTGTAGGGTGTGGTCGGCAATACCGCGCCCCCCCAATCGTGGCCCACGAGGTGAAATCGAGGTGCGTCAACCGCGTCAGCAAATCCCACCACATCGGCAACCAGGTTGGCCAAAGAGTAATCGCTGACCAAAGCCGGACGTGCTCCCTTTGAGTATCCCCGCTGATTCACGGCAATGCCGAGCAGTAGGACCTGCGGTGCCTGTATCTGGTACGGACACTGCGCGCACAGATCAGTTTTTGCTTATCCAAAGGTGTACAATGGGGGCCATCCTCACGGGCCAGCTCATTGTCGCGGACTCCCCAAGCGCTTGCAAGATTCGAACATTCGAGGGGTGATTCATGGATGGGAGAGGTACCTACCTCAAATGCGCTACCTTGGCCTTGGTTTTCGTTACGATTCCTAGCGCAGTTACGGGCGCTCAGGAGCAGGACAAAGCTGCAGCCGACTTCCACTTTACCGACGTTGACAACCAGGTCCTTCAGGATTCAAAAGCAATCGACGAGCAGTACTTAAAAAAGGGCCTGGTTCTACAGGACCCACAGCTCCAGCCCTATCTTGACTCAATTGGCAAACGCATCATCGGCAATCGCCCGATACCCGAACAGGTCGAGTTCAAGTTCATGGTCTTGCGTGATCCCATGGTGCAGGCTTTCGCTTTGCCCAACGGTTCCGTTTACGTAACCACAGGCCTGCTTTCGCTGTTGGAGGATGAATCGCAACTGGCGGCGGTGCTCGGTCATGAAACCGCCCATGTGTTTGAGCGTCACGGGTACCTTGAGAACCGCAGCGTTCGGAAGAAGGTCCTGACTCTCAACATTCTGCAGATTGTAGCCGCCGCAGCGCCGACCGGTGGAAGCTTCTCTCAGGGCGTGCAGCTCTTTGGTGCGGCCGTGCAACTTGGCGCAGCCGTCAGCAGCGAAGTGATTGTTGCCTCGGTATTCGGATACTCGCGCGAAATGGAACATCAAGCCGACAGCGACGGCCTGATCGCCATGTCGAATTCATCCTATGATCCCACGGCGATGGCTCGCGCGCTCGAACTGCTCGACGAAGACAGCAGCCTAGAGTTCGAGCCGATTCAGGGATTCTACCGCGACCATCCCAAGCTCACTGAGCGCCGCGAATTCGCTCTGCAGTATGCATCGACTCATAAGGCCGATAAGCCGGAGGCGTACGACAAGAAGACTTATGCTGACAACGTTTCTGCGGCCATTTGCGCCGAGATTCAACTCGATCTGGCTAGCCGGCGGGAGCGGACTGCTGTCGATCGGGCGACAAGGTTGAATGACTTGTTCCCCGACAATCCGAGATACGAAGTGCTGCTTGCAGATTCTTATCGAACTCTCGGCGCCAAGACAAAACTACCTTCGTCAGACGAGCGGACCCGGCACGGGCAAGCCGAGCACCGCAAGGAGTACTTTTCAATGACGCCGGAAGAAGAGCAGAAAAGGCTTCTCGAAAAGCCTGAAGGGCAGACAGCGCTCCATGATAACGAGGCGACGGCAGAACAGCTCTACAAGAGCGCTCTGCAACACAGCCCCAACTACGCAGATGCCCACCGCGGACTCGGCTTCCTGTTCGAACGGCAAGGCAAGTACAGTGACGCAGCGACCGAGTACCAGAGCTACTTAAGCACAGTGGCCGCGACCAGTATGGATCACTTTCGCATCGAGCGCCGTCTAGCGACGGTTCAGAAGCTGGCGGGGATACCGATGCAAACCCGGTAATCCGAACATAGACGGACGCGTAAAATGTCCCTCCCGCCAATCGAAAACGTGAGGAGCAAACTATGACTTTGAAGCTTCGCCTTGTCGTCACTCTATGTGCAGCCGGATTTCTGCCCGCCAGCGCCAACGCCAATACACCCTCGTGGTCCTATGAGAACCCGAAGGTCACTTCCGGTGAATTCCAAATTCACACTGCATGCATGATGCCCACTGAGGGAAAACTTTCAAGGGTGACGATGAAGGGCGGGCAAGGCATGTCGAATGAGTCCGATAACTGGTCCGCCGCTCTCGAAAGCATGGTTGAGGCGCACTTAAAGACTGCTGGAGTGCAGATTCAACAGGCAACGGATGCTTTGGCAAGCGGCGCGTCGGACGAGGAGATTCGTCAGGTGGTCGTGCAGTTAAATCAAAAATACGAGGATGTTGCTAACCAGCTCAATCGCCATCCCAAAGACATTAGGAAATCCCGGTTTACGTTGGGCGACGAAATCGCTCTACTCCCTTGCTCCAGCAAGTCCGACGTGATCGTCTTCGTGCGGGGAGAGGGGCAGGTCACCTCGGGTGGGAAAAAAGCGATGGGTGTGCTCGTAGGGGGGAAGGGCAACGTGTCAGAGGCAACCCTCGTTCTTACAATGGCAGATGCAAAAACGGGCGAAATCCTGGCTTTCGCAAGACTCACGAACGCAGAGAGTTTCGGCGAGAAGTTTGTCGATCAGACTGAGAGCGTATACGGAAAAGCTCTGGATAAGCAATTCGAACGATTGAGGATTGGCACGTATCTCGATGGGAAGAAGCACTAGAGGTATTTGAGTTTTGCCCCTGATGGTCCTCAGGGAACTTGGCCTCGTGCGCGGGGTCTGTGCTTCGCTCCCAAGCGCGCAGTCATGTCCTACCGGTGCCGTGGGAGTCCCTGCAATTCGCGGAAATTATCGCGTCCGAAGA
>JASHYS010000155.1 GCA_030042915.1 Acidobacteriaceae bacterium | reverse complement strand
GAAATGTCTTTTTCGAGAGGATTGTCGGGGTCGTTGGCGATGCCGGCGCGCTGGGTGAGCGGCAGAAAGTACATGGCGTGGTTTTTCCAGTAGACGGTGGTGTAGGTGGTGTCTTCGACCACGCCCACGATCTCATGGGCGCCATCTTTGCCCACCTGGCTGGGTCCGGAGTTGCCGAAACGATGGCCGATGGGGTTGCGGTTGCCGAAGAACTGCTTGACGAATTCCTGATTGACGACGGCGACGGGCGGCACATTCAGGGTGTCTTGCAGCGTAAAGCCGCGGCCCATGACGACGTGGGTGCCGACGGCGTCGAAGTACTCCGGCGTGGCTTTCACCCAGGACGCACCTTTGTTGAGGTCCGGCTCACCCTGCACCTTTACGCCCGATCCCCAATTGTTCTCCTCCATGGGCGTATAGGTGGCCAGGCCGACCTTGAGAACGCCGGGAATGGCGTGAAAGCGGTCGACGATGGTCTGGTAGAGCGGCTCGACCTGAGTGGTGCCATAGGCGGCGGCCTGGGGATTGATGTGGGCGATGTAGCGGTTGGTGGCGTCGAGTTTCATGTCGACGTTCTCGGCCTTGCTGAGGCTCTGCGCGAACAGGCCGGCCGCAACCAGCAGTACGAGAGAAAGCGCGGCCTGCAAAACCACCAGCGTGCGCTGCAGAAAAGATGCTCCGTGGGCAGTGGTGCGCGCGTTGGAACGCAGAGCTTCAGCCGGCTGGGTGCGCGCGGCCATCAGCGCCGGCGCAAGTCCAAACAAGACGCCCGTTACCAGCGAAAGCGCGATGGCAAAGCCGATGACCAGCGGCGAAGGATAAGCTGCGACGGGCATGTTCTGCTGACTGGGAAAGGCAAGCGCCAAGAGAGCGTGCGCTCCCAGATAGGAGACGGCGAGGCCGAGCAGCCCGCCCAAACCGGAGAGAAGAATGCTTTCAGTAAGGAGCTGGCGCACAATGCGCCGGCGCTGCGCGCCCAGTGCGGAGCGGATGGAAAGCTCGGCGCGGCGGCTCATGCCGCGCACCAGCAGCAGGTTGGCGATGTTGGCGCAGGCGACGAGAAGGACCAGGGCGGCGATCCACTCGAGGAGCACGAGGTGGTCCTTGTAGTCGTCCTGCAGGTTCTGGATGCCGCCGCCGCCGGGCGTGAGCACCACGTGGGTGCGGGGTAGAACCCGCTGAGCGCGCGGATCGGTAAATGTTTTGAGCGTGGCAAACTGCTGTTTGAGCAGGGCGCTGGTCTTGGCCTGCAGAGCGGGCAGAGAAGTTCCCGGCTTGACGCGGCCGATGATGTAGGCCCACTCAACATCGGGATCGGTGAAATAGGGCGCGCCGATGACTGCATCCATCGCATTCATGGGCAGGAAGTACTTGGGCGGATTGGTGTCGATACGGTCTCCGTAGAATCCCCGAGGCGCAACGCCAATGATGGTGGCCGGCTTGGTGTTGATGTAGAACGTGCTCCCCACCACGCCGGGATCGCCCGCGTAGTCCTGCTGCCATGCGTCATAGCTCATGACGGCGGTGATGGGCGCGCCCTTCTGGTCGTCGGCATCGACAAAGAGCCGGCCGGCGGCGGGCGAAAGACCAAAGACGCGGAAGTAGCTGCCGGAGACGAAGGTTCCCATGACGGATTTGGCTGCGGTCGTGGGTCCGGCGCGGCGAACGGTGATCGGCCGCCAGGCGTAACCCGACTCCATCGCGGCCAGCTCTTCGAATTCGGGCAGGTTTTTCTTGAACAGGTAATAGGTGTCGGTGGAAAAGAGCGAGTAGTCGCCGTTGTCGTTCCAGCCGCCGTTGACGCAGCAGTCGTCGTCGTCGCCGATGCGGATGAGAGTTTTGGGATCGGTTACCGGGAGGTTGTGAAGCAGGATGGCGTTGACCAGCGTAAAGATGACGGAGTTGGCGCCGATGCCGAGCGCGAGCGTGAGCAACACAGTGACGGTGAACCCCGGCGCCTTGCGCAGCTGGCGGGAAGCATAACTCAAATCCTGCAGCACAACTCTCATTACCAACCTCCGCACACACGCGTGCTTGCCAGAGTTAGAGCATCTCATGGGCCGCTGAAAATGCTCCAACGGCCGCTTGAAATCAACAGGATAAAGACGTTGCGACAGCGGTTACGTGTGCGCAATTGAGAAAGAGTGTTCGATCCCGGACAGGTTTTGGGGGATTGGGGTGGCGGCGCTAGTTCTCTGATGGATCCGGTGACAGCGGAGTAAAGTTTTCGAAGACACTGGGATGGGGCGGCGGAAAGAAGACGGCCAGGTGCTCTTTGGCGATTTCGACGAGGTGCGGATCGATGGTTTCGCGATGGCCGTGGCAGTGCCTGTAGAGCGTGAGGCCAAGCGCGGAAGGGGTGATATCGAAGCTTTCGATATCGTGATAGGAAGTGAAATCGAAAACCTTCTCCATCAATCCCAGGTTGAAGAGATAGGCGAGACTCGCAGCGTTGCGGGTGAGGTCGTGCACGCCGGTCAGATCGGTCATCTGCTGCGGGGTGAGAACGACGGAAGCCGGCGCGGTGTTCTCGGGCCCGGACGCAGTGGCGAGGGCGCGCTCGCAGGCGTGGTCGAGGATCCTTCCCTCGGTGGGCGTGAAGTGGACGAGCAGGTCGACAAAAATCTGGTTGGAGTCGTCGGGCGCCTGGAGCGAGCAGGATGAAGCGAGAAGGCCGGTCCAAAGTTTCAGGATCAGCTCATCAGGGGCCCAGGACCCTTCGCGCAGGATGGTTGCGGCCAGCGTGGGATAGGCGCGCATGCGGGCGCCATCGGGCTCAGAGGCAAGCTGGTTCTCGACGGCAAAGGCAATTTTGAAGAGGGTTGCGGTGCGGTCGCTGTCGAGTTGGCCGTTGAAGAGAAGGATGGGCTGCTCCGCCTCGGATCCACAGATGCGGCACAGGAAAAGCATGGTGCGGAGGGTGCGAATGACCTCGGCGACCTGATCGGAATCGGTGAGAGTGACGATATTGCGGACGAGCACTGCCCAGAGATCCAAATCCATGCCCGGGGGCAGAACGAAAGAGAGTTCGAAGCCGTCGGCGCCGACAGAGGCGACCTGGGCGGGGACGGAAAACTGGAGTTCGGCCTCCTGTTCGGGGTCGCCTTGTTTGCGAAGGATGAGGGTGACTTGCCGGCCGGGGAGCAGGCGCTCTGCAGTGAGCAGGTAGATGCCGGACGCATTGATGCCCTTGACGGCGGCCGGAGTGGAGGCGCAGTCGACCCCATAAAGGGCGGTCAGGCCGGTTGCGGGCCATCGTTCAGGTTGCTGCTCCTCAGGTTCGCGGAGCCATTGAAGCGCATTTTTCAAGCCGTTCAGCCAGGGCATCGCGAAAACCTCCTGCGGCGGATGCCGGTAGCGCGGTCGTTTTTATGGGGTCGGGGCCAGGTTCAGGCGGGTCAAGCCGGAAGAGGCGCCGTTCCCGCGCGACCGCGGGATGTGTCACCTCCAGGGGAAGGGTTCTGGCAACACAGTAGCACTGCGGTGCGCAGCGCGATATTGCCTGAAAGGGGCACCGAACCACGGTTGCCAACCTTAGTGCCTTGAGGCAAGGATGTGCTTTATTTTGAACGGGATGGAGGGTGGACCAAGTGATGAGGCGGGTGGGTGGAGGAGGCGCTAGTCGTCGCGTTCGCGCCAGCGCTGGACCAGGTCCTGCGCGGCTTCAGGCCAGGTGGGGAAATCGAAGGTAAATCCGGCATTGAGCAGGCGGCCGGGGACGACGTAGCGGCTTTTGAGCACCAGCTCCGATTCCGTGCGCAGAAAGAAAGAGCCGAGCTCGATGAGCGGAGCGGGCGCGGGCAGGCCGTTGGGCATCTCCCAGGCTTCGCGAAGGGCGGCCATGAATTCGCGATTGGGCAGCGGGTTGGGCGCGGCTAGATTGATGGGGCCTTCGATCTCTTCGCGGCCGATGAGGAATTCGATGCCGCGCGCGAAATCGGATTCGTGGATCCAGGAGACGTACTGGCGGCCGTTGCCCTGAGTGCCACCGAGGCCGGCACGGACCAGATGGGAGAGCACAGCGAAGACGCTGCCCTGCGCGGGACTGAAGACGAGCGAAGTGCGCAGGGCGATTTTTCGCGTGCGCGGCGTTGCGGTGGAGAAGAACGCAGCTTCCCAGTCCTTGACGAGCTGAACGGTCCAGTTCCACTTTGCGGGCGCGCGGCGGCGCGGCGATATCAGCTCGTTGCCGCCGATCTCGCCGGTGGCTTCGTCCATCGGCCGGTCAAGGGCGTGCCGGTAAATTGTCGCCGTCGACGCGTTCATCCACAGGCGCGGAGGGTTGACGAGGCAGGTGAAGGCCTGGTGGAGCAGGCGCGTGGGGCCGATGCGCGAGTCGTAGAGCTCGCGGCGGTTGCGGGCGGTGAGGCGGCAGTTGACGCTGCGGCCGGAGAGATGAATGCAGATGTCGGCGCCCTCGAGGGTTTCAACCCAAGGGCCGAGGCTCTGGCCGTCCCAATGCACGGTGGGCCAAGGAGCGGTATAAGGACCGCGGGTGAGGACAATGACGCGATGGCCGCGCTCCTGAAAGTAGCTCGCCAGCATGCGGCCCACTTGGCCGCTGCCGCCGGGAATCACGATGCGCAGAGCGCGGTCACTCATCTCACGCGTCTCCGTAGATTTCTTTGAGCAGCTCGGCCGCGGTGCGGTGCAGCGGCTTGAGCAGCGGGATGGCGGCGAACTTGAAGACAAGGAGCATCATGCTGAGAGTTTTGGAGAAGAGCAAGTGGGTGCGCGCCTGGCGCGGCGAGCGGTCGTAGACCCAGAAGAGCATGAGTCCCATTTGGTAAAGCCAAAGCAGGCGCGGCAGATAGGGCAGGATCGACGGA
>JASHYS010000154.1 GCA_030042915.1 Acidobacteriaceae bacterium | reverse complement strand
GTCTCTACCGTCGCCCGGCTTGGCATAAGCCTGAGCCAACTGCAACGTGTCAGCCAAACAAGGGCCGGGCTTCGAGCAGTCCGCCAGCGAGTAGAGATTCAGCTCTTTTGTGTACTCGTCCTCCGCGCCTTTGAAATCCTTCTTCGCCACGGCATCGTCAAACGCGATGGCCGAGTGGAAGTTGGGGTAGGCCTGTGAGGTTATGTTCTTCCAGTCGCCGTCCGGCATGCTTGCCGGTTTGGGCACGGCCAGTCCCTTCTGGGCCAGCGTGCCGGCATCATCGCAGGTCGGCGGATCGGTGGAAACCCCGGTGGCATCCAGGCTCTTGGCGCATTGCTGCTTCTTCAAATAGACACTGATGAAGATGGCTTTCATATTGTTCGGATCCACCTGCAGCAAACGGGTGGCTGCGCTGAGAGCATCGTCCGGTTTGTTCGATGCCTGGTAGCAATCGATCAATCCGTCGAGGACCTCCTTCTTCACCACGCTTTGCGCGTAGGTCTTGAGAAAGCTCTCGCCGGCCGCGCATTTTTGCGCCGGATCGGACTGGGTGCTGAAATTCTGATAAGCGTTGTATTCTGCCGGATCCTGGATTTGAATGGTCTGACCCGAGTCCTGGGCTCGCAGCGCGGGCGTAGAAACAAGGCAGAGGACTGCCAATGCCATCGCAGTTGCAAAGACTAACTTCTTCATGCAGTGCTCCTGGGAATTGCCGTAATGAAAATCAAGATTCACTCGCTTACCGGCGCAATGGGGCGGCCGATCTGCACGGCTTTTAAGTGCCGGGTGACGGATATACGATACCACGGCCATCCATTCTGCGTAGGAGGATTATAAAAACCGGCGCGCCCCCTGACAAGCAGATCGCCACCCCAATCGTGGGGATGCGCAAAAGCGTCGTCGGAGTTGTCGCGGAATTGTCCTGCCGGCGGCAGGCCAGCGGGCAATCTGCATTACGTCCGGAAAATTTTCCCGCAGCTTTCACTTATTGCAGTAACCTCACCAGTTCGGTTTGTTCGGCAAGAAATGCGTCATGACCGTGAGCGCTTTGCATCTCGCGGTAGTCGGCCCGCGCGCCGGCCTGGCGGATCGACTCGGCGAAGCGGCGCACGTCTTCAGCGGGGAACAGCCAGTCAGAGCTGATGCCGACGAAGCTGAGCCGCGCCTTGACCCGACCGTATGCTTCCTCGGGCGACGCGTATCCCCGCAGCGGATCCCATGTGTCCATGGCGCGCAGAATCGCCAGGTAGGCATTGGCGTCGAATCGCTCAATGAAGCGATCGCCCTGGTGGTCCAGGTAGCCGGCAATGTCGAATCGTCCCCCGGTCAGGCCACTGCCATTGCCGCCGGCTGACCACGGATCCTCACCTGTGCGCTGATTGGGATTACGTCCGTAACGTTCGTCGAAGAGCGGCGCCGATTTGTAGCTGATCATGGCAATCTGGCGGGCCAAGGCCAGCCCTCGTAGCGGCGGCTTCTGGGGCAGGTAGCGTCCGGCCGCCCAGTCGGGATCGTGCTGAATGGCCTGCCGCTGCAGGTGATTCAACGCCAGACCCATGGCGGAGAGTGGCGTGACGCCGATGATCAGCGCCCGTTCCACACGCTCCGCATAAAGGATGGTCCACTCCAGGGCTTGCATCCCGCCGATCGAGCCGCCCAGCACCAACCGCAACCGCCGAATGCCCAGCGAATCCAGCAGGCGCGACTGCGCCCTGACGTTGTCGCGGACTGAAACCAGAGGGAACTCGGGGCCGTAGGTTTGGCCCGTCTCGGGATTGACGCTGCCTGGCCCCGTGGACCCGTAACAGGAGCCGAGCAGGTTGATGCAAATGACGAAATCGTGCTCCAGCGACAGAACCGCGCCGGGAGCAAAGATCTCCGGCCACCAATTGCCCACGCGGGCCGAGCCGGAAAGTGCGTGGCAAACCAGTACGGCATTGTCTCTCGCCGCATTCAGCCGGCCGTAGACGGCGTAATGCAGAGTGGGACAGATGAGGGCACGACCGCACTCCAGTGGCAGGGAGCCCTCCAGCACGAAGTCGCCTTCATACGTGGGTTCCAGCGACTTCGTCGATGGCGGCGAAGCGCCGCTGCGATTATAGGTGTCGGTCATTGGGGCTCGTGGTTCGTGGTTCGTGGCTCGTGGTTCGTGGTTCGTGGCTCGTGGTTCGCTCGTGGCTCGTGGCTCGCGGACCGTGAACGGTACGCCGGCCTGCGACAACGAACCACGACTCACGGTTCACGGTCTTTACCATTTTGCCTTACCGCGCCGCCAGCTCCGGAGTTTTCGGCGCGAAGGCATGCCCATTGGCCAATTCGATTGCCCGGTCCAAATCGGCCAGAATGTCGCGAATGTCTTCGATGCCGACTGACAGCCGCACCAGTTCGGGCTTCACGCCGGTTGCTCCCTGTTCTTCGACCGAGAGTTGTTGATGCGTGGTCGAGGCCGGATGAATGACAAGCGACTTGACGTCACCGATGTTGGCCAGCAGCGAGAACAGCTTCAGCGCGTCAATGAGCTTCTTGCCGGCCTCATAGCCGCCCTTAATTCCGAATGTGACGATCGCTCCCGCGCCGTTGGGCAGGTACTTCTTTGCCCGGCTCGCATAGGGGCTGGACGCGAGCCCCGGATAGTTGACCCACTCCACGCCGGGATGCTGCTCCAGATGTTTGGCGACGGCCAGCGCATTCTGAGAGTGGCGCTCCATGCGCAGGTGCAGCGTCTCGATGCCCTGCAGAATCAGGAAGGCGTTAAACGGAGAAAGAGCCGCGCCGGTGTCGCGCAATCCTTGCACGCGCGCCTTGAGAATGAAGGCCAGCGGCCCGAAGGCCTGAGTGTACGAAAGCCCGTGATACGAGGGATCGGGCTCGCTGAACTCCTTGAAACGCCCTGACGCCGCCCAGTCGAACTTGCCGGCATCGACGATGACGCCGCCGATGGCCAGCCCATGCCCGCCGAGAAACTTGGTCGCCGAGTTGATGACGATATCTGCACCCCACTCGATGGGTCGCACCAGCGCCGGCGAAGGCGTGGTGTTATCGATGATCAATGGCAGCTTGTGCTGGTGGGCAATTTGGGCGAGCTTCTCGACATCGGCGA
>JASHYS010000153.1 GCA_030042915.1 Acidobacteriaceae bacterium | reverse complement strand
GCGTTTCAAAAATGACCTTCTAGAATATTCATTGAAGCGCCGAAAACGCGATGCCTCGCCCCCGATCTCCCGCCAGACCGAACGCCGCAACCGCCGAGGAAGCTCTGCGCCCCGCCCTTTCACAAAATCCCCAAATCCTCCGTGCCCTCGAATTCCTGTTTTCCAAGCCCGCCGAGAGCATACTCATTCAGCATCTGCGCATTCAACCTCCCATTCCGGCGCACCGCAACCTCATCAGCGCGGAACCGTTCTTTCTGCCCAAGGAACGATTCGACGGCTCGAAAGACCTTGCCATGGTTCCTTTGCTCCGCCATGCGATTGATGAAACGCTTCGCGCGTACTCAGCCACCAGCCCGCACTTCCTTGATTACGTGGGTACCACGCCCATCTCTCCCTACGGAAGCATGGCGTTGAGCGTGAGCCGCTGGGGGTATGTCGATTGGGACTACATTCGCGATTTGGATTGGCGCATCTTCCTGCCTCCCGAAATCGGCCATACCTCGGGCTTCAAGTCGCATCTTGAGCAGACCCTGACTGAAGAGCTGCACAAGTACCAGCTCTACTCGATACTGGGCGGCAAGGATGTGCAGGGACAGGCGCAGGTGCAACTGCGCGAAGCCGGCAACGGGCAGATCCACGGCTTTCATTTCTTTCTCATCGCCATGAAACCCGGCTTTGTTCGCGGCCATCTTCATCGTGACGGCGGCTACTCACCCCACTTCGCCTATTTTCCCGAGGCCTCGCTCGATGAACACCTGGAATCGGCCGATCTGCTTTGGTCCAATCTCATCGACCAGCAGCGCCAGGACTACGTCGACATGTTCAACCAGCTCAGCTTCAATATCTTCGGCGAGAATTCAGGCGAAGACCTCATGCAAAAGACGCGGGGCTGGTACCTGCACAAGGCGTTCAAGTGGTATGCGACGCTCGCTCGTGTGCGGGGGCTCTCGTCGCTTGAAGAAGATCTGATGTATCAATATGAGCACTTCCGCGGATCTGAGGCCGAGCTTTCCTACCTAGCGAGGTATCGCTACTACGCTCGCCTGACTCCGATCAGCACGCGCCGCGATGATGTGGATCGCGATCTCGCCCGTGCGGCCAGCATCGCTTATGCGCGCGCGCGAAACTCCCAAGACAAGGCGATCGGAGAACAGATCAGCACAGACAGTGCGGAGGTCGTCCTTTTGGAACCAGTGCCCGAAAGTTTCGTTGCGCCCGCTCGCAAGCTTCTCAAACAGGCGGCATCGTCTTCGGCAGATGCGTCGAAGATTGCCTCATTTTCCGGCCCGATCCGCTTCGCCGACAATCTGGCTGCGCCGTCCAGTATGCACCTCGACGGACACGGGCAAGCAGCATTGATACCGGCGGAGTGGTCCATGGTCTTCTGCGATTCCTATGTCTCGCACGTGGCCCAAAAGGCGGCGGAAGGGAAGCGATCCATCCGCGAAGGCGACATTCGACGGGCCCTTGTGTTGCTGCTTGCTTCGCTCCTCAGTCAGGCTTCGCGTGCCCCTGGCGATCCCACGAGCCAAGTGGGCTCTCTCTCCTAGCCTTGCCGGGGCGGAGAAAAGCTCACTGCCAAACCACCGCGCCTTCCAGTGCCTCATCGATCAACGGCAGCGCTTCAGCCGGCAGAGTTTCGTCCACCGCGCCCACATTGTCGGCAATCTGCTCGGGCCGTGTTGCGCCGATAATCGCCGAGGTGACCTCAGGCCGCCGCAGCACCCATGCCAGCGCCATCTGCGCCATCGTCAAACCCAATTCCGCCGCAATGGGCTTGAGCCGCGCCACAGCCTCAAGCAAGAAATCCGACCGGTAATGCCGCCCCGCCGTCTCCATGAACTGATTCATCGCATCGTTCGCCGCGCGGCTGTCCTCCGGAGGCGCCTGTCCCGCAGCGTATTTGCCCGTTAGCGCGCCGTGCGCCAGCGGAGAGAACGCGAGATTGCCAATGCCATGCCGCGCGCAGGCTGGAAACACCGACGCTTCGGGCTTGCGCCACAGCATCGAATACTGCGGCTGGCTGGAAGAGAAGGGAACCAGCTTGCCTGCGCCGGCAATTGCCGCCGCAGCGTCAATCTGCTCCGCCGTCCACTCGCTGAAGCCGATGGCCCGCACCTTGCCCGCGCGCACCACGCGATCGAGCGCGGTCATCGTCTCTTCAAGCGGAGTTTGCTCGTCGTAGCGGTGGCACTGGTAGAGATCGATGTACTCCACCCCCAGTCGCTCCAGCGAGCGATGCAGTTGTTTTTCGATCTGTGCCGCCGAGAGCCCACGATCGAGCTCGTGGCCTACGGGGAAGTAGAGTTTTGTGGCGATCTGGTACCAGTCGCGCGGGTAGCCTTTGAGCGCCTCGCCCAGCACGCGCTCTGCTTCGCCGTCTCCATATACGTTGGCGGTATCGAAAAGCGTGATCTCATGATCCAGCGCCGCGTGAATGCATCGAACGGCCTGCTCGCGGGCGATTCCGCCGGCCACCGTGAGCCAGGTTCCGTAACTCAGCTCCGAAACTTCCAGTGGGCCATTCCCTAATCGCCGATACAGCATGCGCCAACTTCCTGCTCCCTACTGGCTGCTTTTATCCGACTGCTTGCACAGACCCCTTGCCCGCCAGCTCTTCCACGCGTTCTACCCAGCCGCGGTCAGCCTCCACGCTCATCCCCTCGGGCTCCAGGATCACCGCGTACTCGCCCTTCTTTTCAAGCTGCAGCATCACCTTTCCCGGCCCCGGCGCGGTTTCGGCGGCATTTTTCAGCGCTGCCAGCATTTCCTCAGTGGCGCGATCCAGGTTAATGCGGATCCGCACGCCTGTGGGCAGCTTGACCTGCACCTCCTCGAGCGCCTGCACCTGGCTTACGGCAATCTTCGGCGCGGCTTCTTCATCGCCCATCAGCGTTCCGCGCACCAGCACCGGCGCCTCAATGCGCAACTGCGCCGCCAGACGCTCGTAGTCGCGCGCAAAGCAGATCACCTCAATCTTGCCGGTTGCGTCCTCAAGCGAGGCTTGCGCATATAACCGCTGATCCCG
>JASHYS010000152.1 GCA_030042915.1 Acidobacteriaceae bacterium | reverse complement strand
GATCGATACACGAGCAGCCGAATGGTCGGCCCGAGCCGGCTCGCGGGCGATGCCCATCCAGAGGCGGGCGCTTTTTGACGCACCCCTCGCGCTCTGCTAACTTGAATAGGGTAGATACCACTGCCACGCACTCCTCAGTAGCTCAATGGCAGAGCATTCGGCTGTTAACCGAAGGGTTGTAGGTTCGAGTCCTACCTGAGGAGCCAATCTCCATCCGAGCGCGTCCAAACCCATCCAATCCGTCCAATAAAATCAATAACTTATAAGATCATCTGATCGCACTTGTCCGCACCCGTCCAGTCAAATCCGGTAAAGAGCGCCAACCTCAATATCCTCGACATCGGCCAGCCCGACCAACCCTGAACGCTATCTATATATGGATATGGCGCAGGCAAGGCGAGTCACTCGTTTTGGCGGAAATTTCCGTTTCGTTCGAAACACAACGTACCGCTTCGGCTAAGCGTTCGAACACCGGCCTCTTTCGGGCTGTTCCAATCGCGCTTGCAGCCCCGGCGTGACCGCAGGAGGGAGGAGTCAAAACATGGCACAGGAACTCACAGTCGTCATCACGGGATCCACGGGTAAACAAAGCGGCGCCGTCGCGCGCTTCAAGGTTGAGCAAGGACCCAACAACCTGGATCGGCGCATTATCCTGTTTGCATCATGAGCTCAGCGCTTGGCCGCGTTCTTTTTCTGGCTTCTGTCGTTTGCGCCGTTTGCTCTTCTCCTGTTCTCGACTGCCAGCAAACGGTATCCACTGCGCTGCCCTACCAGGGCGAGCAGCCCGTGCGCGCGCGTCATGGCATGGTTGTGAGTGTGCATCATCTCGCCGCCGATGCCGGGCTACGCATCCTCGAGGAAGGCGGCAACGCCGTGGACGCGGCAGTTGCGACTGGTTTCGCTCTCGCTGTCGTGCATCCCGCCGCCGGCAATCTGGGTGGCGGCGGGTTCATGCTCATGCGCGATCATACCGGCAAAACCATCTTCCTCGATTACCGTGAAAAGGCCCCCCTTGCAGCCACCGAAACCATGTACTTGGACGCAGCCGGCAATGTAATTCCCGGCGCGAGCACTCTCGGCTATCGCTCCATCGCCACCCCCGGCTCCGTTGCCGGCCTTGTCTTCGCCGAGCGCAAGTACGGCAGGCTCGGCCTGAAACGCGTGATGGCCCCCGCCATCGAACTTGCACGGGCGGGCTATGTGCTTTCGGAGCGGGAGGCTGGTGAGCTGTCGGATCCCGACCTTGGCCGCTTCCCCGCCTCGCGCCATCTGTTCCAGCGCGACGGCCGCCCCTATACGGCCGGCGAAATCTTTCGCCAACCCTTGTTAGCTGCGACGCTCGAGCGCATTGCCGCCGATCCCGCCGACTTTTATCACGGCGCCATGGCCCGGCAACTCATTGCCGACCTCAGCGAGGGAGGCGCGCTCCTGACGCTCGACGATCTGGCTCGATATAACGTGGTCGAGCGCGAGCCAGTGGTGGGCACATTTCACAATTACACCATCATCAGCGCGCCCCCGCCCTCCTCGGGCGGAGTGGTTCTGCTCAGCGCGCTCAACATCCTCGAAAGTTACCCGCTGTCCAGCTCAGGCGATCGCAGCGCGAACTGGATCCATCTCGCCACCGAGGCCTGGCGCCGCGCCTACATGGATCGCGCCGACTACCTCGGTGATCCCGACTACAACCCAATCCCTGTGGACGCGCTCACCGCCAAGAACTACGCTGCCGCGTGGCGCCAAAGCATCCTGCCCGATCGAGCTTCGCTCAGCGCCACGCTCACGCGGCCGGCAGGCTATGTGCCAACTGCACCCGGCACCGCGGGCGGGCTCGGCCACGAGTCCTCAGATACCACGCACTACTCCGTCGTCGACCGCGAGGGCAACGCCGTCGCTGCCACCACCACGCTCAACAACAGCTTCGGCTCTCATGTCGCTTCCGCCTCGCTTGGCTTCTTGCTCAACGACGAGATGGACGACTTCGCCGCCAAGCCGGGCACGCCGAACATGTACGGACTGGTGCAGGGCGCCGCCAACGCAATCGCGCCCGGGAAGAGGCCGCTCAGCTCCATGACGCCCACCATCATCCTCGAAGACGGAAAGCTGCGCTACGTGCTCGGCTCACCCGGCGGAGGTCGCATCGTCACGACTGTCGGCAACATTTTTCTATCCGCGGCTGAGGGCGGACTCAACATTCAGGAAGCAGTCGACGCCCCTCGTTTCCATCATCAGTACTTGCCCGACATTCTCTACCTGGAGCCGGGGTTCAGCCCCGGCACCATCGCCGCGCTGCGGACGATGGGCTACGCGATAACGCTCAGCCGAGGGCATTGGTCCGACGGCGAGTGCATCGCCGTTGACCGGGTAACTGGAGAACTACTCGGCGGCCAGGACCACCGGAGTCCCTTCGGTAAAGCCGCTGGCTATTGATTCGAGCAGCGGCGGCTGAGAAATGCCTTGCGAAACTAAAAGTTGGCGCGAATGCCCATCTGGATTTCGCGTGGGGTATTGCCCTGAGTTTTTGTTGTGCCCCAACTGGTGGGCGTACTGAGGCTGAGCGATTCGCTGGTGAAGTCGAGGTGATTCATGACGTTCAGGAACACCCCCGAGAATTCGATATTGGCGCTTTCGCGAATCATGATTCTCTTCTTGACGCTCATATCCAGGTTCAGATAGGGCAAGCCCCTGATCACGCCATCGCCGCTACCTTGCTCATCCAGTCCCAGGATAGGAGGGCGCGTGCTGTCATACACTGCGATGGGATTGCTGAACACGTTAATCTCGTCTGCGGCTACACCGGCCTCCTTCACGGCGGTGCCAACTGCGATGCCGTTGGGGTCGGTTCCGCCGGCAACGCCGTAATGCGTGTGGTAGCCGCCGCTGTATCCCTGGGTGAACACGCAGTTCTCCTCGTCGGTGATGTTGACTCCGTCCGCGCCGCCGAAGGACTGGTAGCCGGAGTTCGTCGTGCAGAGCTTTGGCACGCCCGTGCCCGCAGTAAGCACAGGCGCGAGGGTCCAGCCTCCGGCGAGCCGGCCGACAACACCATTCTGGTTTCTGTACCAGGGCGTTTCGTAGACCAGGAAGGTGTTGAAGACCAGCTTCTGGTCGAAGGACTGTACGCCGTAGTTCCTCTTCAGATCGAAGGAGTCGTTGACAGCCGTTTCGCTGGTGGACTGGGCAAAAGCATTCAGGCCCAGCGCTTTGCCCCAGGTGAGGTTTTCTTGCGCGGTCAGTCCGTGATAGGCGGTGGTTTTGAAGGAAACGTAGCCGCCGTTGTAATTGCTCCACGCGT
>JASHYS010000151.1 GCA_030042915.1 Acidobacteriaceae bacterium | reverse complement strand
TCGAGCGGTGCAGTCTGGCGGATGGTCGCCATGCTTTATTATAGGCCGCTTGTGTTGGCCGGCATTGAATTCATGCGCTTTCCCGCGCATGCGATAGCACTGAGGGCGGTTAGCGCAGAACCGGAATGGGCGGTGTTCCGGGACCGGCTTTCGAGTCCACGTGTACCAGCTTTGGGGACCAGGGCCCGGGCTCCAAGGGCAGGGATTTGCTGCGTCGATGGAAGGACTTGCTCCCAGCGTTGGAACTCGGCGGGGAGCGCGAATCGGCTTGGCAGGGTTAGGCCTGCGTTACATTAAATTATTCATTTCATTAGCCATTATGGTTGAGTTCCCGCTTGTGAGTGCTTATTACCAATGTACTGAAGAAACTCGGGCCTTCGTGTTCGCCATCACATCAGCTGCTTCGAGAAAGGGAGGATGATCTGCGTCGGGCTAAGTGTGGAAAACGAGGCATTTATGTTGAAAAAGCTTTCTTTGATTGCAGTCGCCGCGGCCGTAGCCGTGGGCGCAGGATATGCGAAACAGTCGACGGTGAAGGTTGTGATTCCTATTACCAGGACGTCGGCGGCGAATGGCCAGCAGATGTTCACGGCGTATTGCGCTCCGTGCCATGGAGTCGACGGCAGGGGACAGGGCCCGGTGGCATCAGCGCTCAGGCAGCAGCCGGCGAATCTGGCGGTCCTGAGCAGGAAGAACGGTGGACGGTTTCCATCGAACCACGTTGTAGCCGTTCTCGAATTCGGTGACGGATACCAGGTCCATGACGGAGGCGTTATGCCAGTTTGGGGACGCCTGTTTGGCACCATGGACCAGTCCCCCGCGCAATCGAACGTGGTGGCGATGAGAATCAGCAACGTCAGCCGTTATGTGGAGACGCTACAGGCCAAGTAGCGGCGCAGGCCATTTCGCTTCTTTCGCGGGGCAATTACCCTGAGAGGAGCGATGGCCAAGCGGGACAACTCGAAGCGCAAAGCGAACAGCGCGAAACGTTCTGAAATAGTGACCGTTCCGGAGGAAAGCAGCGCCCGGGTGAAGTTGCGCGCGGCAGATGGCGCGCGCTCGAGTGAGGGTTCGCGGCCGAGGGGAACTGCGCAAAGGCGAAATGCTGACCTGGGCGCCGTGGTGACGCGCCGCGCCGCCGATCGTTTGCGCGCCGGTCATCTGTGGGTCTACGCGTCCGATGTTGTCGCCCTTCCCCGGCCGGATGAAGAAACGCCCGCGCTGTTGCCGGTGGCCGATCAGCGCGGCATGTTTTTGGGCACGGCGCTCTATAGCCCTTCGTCGCAGATTGTTCTGCGCATGATTTCGCGTGAAGCGCTCGACCAGCGCGGCTGGCTGAAACTGCTGGAAGCGCGGCTGGGCGCGGCGATCGCGCGACGCAAACCGATGCTCGACGCCGCCAACGACGCCTGCCGCCTGTGCTTCAGCGAGGCTGATGAGCTGCCCGGCCTGGTTGCCGACAAGTATGGCGAGCTGCTTGTGCTGCAACTGCTGACCAAAGGTCTGCTCGCCGCGGGAGTGCGCGAGGTTTGTGTGCGCGTGCTGCGCAGGGAGCTTCATCCTGCGGCCATCTACGAGCGTCCCGATCCGCGCATTCGCGAACTGGAGGGTTTGCCTGCGCCCAGCCACGATCCGCTCTGGGTTGCCGATTCCGCGCATCCGACGGCAAGCACGCAATTCCATCTCAACGGCCTTGGCTTTCACTTCGACGCCAATGCCGGCCAAAAAACCGGGGCCTTTCTCGATCAGCGCACAAATTACGCCGCTGCGCGGGAGTGGGTGCGCAGGCTGGGCAAGGCGAATTCCGGGCCGGCGCATTCGGGTTCGGCGGGCCGCGCGCTCGATGTCTGCTGCTACCAGGGCGGATTCGCCCTGCACCTTGCGCAGGTGTGTAGGCAGGTAACGGGCATCGACACCTCGCGTGCCGCGCTGGAGGTGGCAGAACGCAACCTCGAAGCCAATCGCGCGCAGATTTCGGCAGAAGTGGACTGGATCGAAGCGGACGCCTTCGAGATTTTGCGGGACTGGTCGCAAGCGGGCGAAGTTTTCGATGCCATCGTTCTCGATCCGCCCGCCTTCGCCAAAAGCAAACGCGCCGTGGAGGGCGCGCTGCGCGGCTACAAGGAGCTGAACCTGCGCGCGCTGAAGATGCTGCGGCCCGGTGGATTGCAGGTGACGTGCTCGTGCTCGCATCACGTGGGCTGGGCCGATCTTGAAGCCGCGGTGGCCGCGGCTGCGGCCGACGCACAACGCCGCGTGCGCCTGCTCGAGCGGCGAGGTGCAGCACCGGACCATCCGGTGGTGCTCAATCTTCCGGAAACGGAATATCTCAAGTGCCTGGTGCTGGAAGTGGAATAAAGCAGGGACCCAGGGACCAAGGGACCGAGGGAGCAATCCACCCCAGCGAGCACAAGTCGCTCGCCGGGGACCCCGGCAGCCACCCCAGCGAGCACAAGTCGCTCGCCGGGGACCCCGGCAGGGAGCAAGGGAGCAAGAGAACAGGGAGTAGCCAGTAGCCAATAGGGAATAGAACTTTCGGCTAATTCAGGAAGGTGTGGAAGGTTTCCGTATCGATGTTGGAGCCGCAAACGATAATGCCAACGCGCAAGCCCTTGCAGCGTTGTTTCAGCGGGCCCAACAAGGCTGCTGTGGCCGCGGCGCCGGCCGGCTCAACGGCAAGTTTCAAGTCTTCGAACAGAATCTTCATGGCGGCGCGCATCTCATCGTCTTCGATCAGGACAACGTCATCGAGATACCTCTGGCAGATCGAAAAACTGTATGGCTCAGTGCAGGGAGCCGAAAGGGAGTCTGCGATGCTGCGGGGGCCGTTTGGCAATCGCAGCGAATGGCCGGCTTGCAGCGATAAGGACATGGCATTGGCGCCAGTGGGCTCGACTCCGTAAACCTTGCAGCGTGGATTGATCTGCTTGACGGCCGAGGCAACACCTGACGCCAAGCCGCCGCCTCCAATGGGAACGATGACGGCATCGAGATCGGGAGCCTGATTGAGGAACTCGTATCCCAGAGTTGCCGTGCCGAGGGTAACGAAAGGGTTCTCGAAAGGATGCATGATGGCGCGATTCTCAACTTCGGCGACGCGTCGCATTTCATCGAGAACGAGAGATATGTTCTCAACCTGAATCACGTGGGCGCCGTAGGTCTCGATCGCTCTGAGGCGGAAGGGATTGATGGTTTTGGGAACCACGATTTTGGCATCGACGCCGGCACTCTGTGCGGCGAAAGCTACCGCAATGCCATGGTTGCCTCCGGTTCCGGCGACCACACCGCTGGTTTTCTGTTGCAGAGACAGCCGGTCCATGACCGTGAGAGCGCCGCGCGCCTTGAATGAACCCGTCTTTTGAAAGAGCTCAAGCTTCAGCAGAGCATTGGCGCCGTCGCCAATCAAGCGAGCTTTCAGTGGCGTGTTCCACTCGTGGACGGGCGTTTTGTAGAGTCTTGGCACCAGCCTTCGAGCTTGCTCTTCAATCTCCGATATTGAAGGTGGTTGCGCGTTCATGGTTCCGCCGTCCGAGCGGCCTACACGTTCAGTTATACGATTCGGGACGTTGGACGGGGCCCGAGTTGAGTTTTGTGGATTCCCACCCTTCCGGCAAAGTACGCCGGGAGGATGGGGCAACGAAGTCCAGGGTGGTTTCCCACCCTTTCCGCATAAGACGCGGAAAGGATGGGGCACGGAGGTTCAGGGTAAGACGAGAGCGGTGAGCTTAGGCCGGTGCTTTCCCACCCTACCGCAAAGACAAAGGCGCGGCGAGGGTGGGGCACCCATTTTCGTGCTGGGGATGGCCGGTGCGAGGCCAGGGTTTGTGCTATCCCGGGTCTCAGAATCGAGACCCCGGGGCACCCCCAGCCATTTCGTGAGGGAGGGCTCAGGCGCGGTGGCCGGACGAAAATCCCAACCACAGCCTGCCAATGTGGGCGAGGACGCGCGCGAGCCACACGCCCCGGCTTGCGCGAAGATTTGATTGCTTGCTAACTCGCTCCCTCGCTGCGTTGGTCTCTTCGTCCTTGGTTCCCTTGTTCCCTTCTTTCAGATCTGCCAGCGCCTGCTTTACCTGAGCGCGCAACGTGTCGGCTTCAAGAGCGCAGGAGCGCAGGTAGGCCGATATGGTCATTCCAGCTTCAGCAGCGCGACGGTGCAGGCGCGCGCACTCCACCTGGCGGAGTCGGATGGTGATGCTCGCCGAGCGCAATTC
>JASHYS010000150.1 GCA_030042915.1 Acidobacteriaceae bacterium | reverse complement strand
CCGCCGTTTCGCTCAACACCAGGTAGGCATGGCCGAATCCTGCTGGAATCCACATCATGGCGCCGTCATCGCCGCTCAACTCGACGACCGCGTGCCGGCCAAACGTTGGTGAGCTGCGCCGAAAGTCCACGGCCACATCCAACACTTTGCCATGCGTTACGCGAACCAGTTTCCCCTGAGGCTGCGTGATCTGGTAGTGAATGCCGCGCAGAACATTGCGCCGGGAAATTGAAAAGTTGTCCTGCACCCAGTTGGCCGGCAGGCCAGCTGCGGCCATCTCGCGCAAGTTGAAAGTCTCAATCAATGCGCCGCGGCTGTCGCGATAAATGGGCGGCGACAACACCAGCACGCCGGGCAGCGATGTGGGCTCGATCTTCACGCGGGACCGCTCCTGGCTGCAAAATATGGCTCGCGCAGCAGCGCCAGCAGATATTTCCCGTAGCCGCTTTTTGCAATGGGGCCTGCGAGCGCCTCCAGTTGTTCGGCGCTGATAAATCCCTGCCGGTATGCGATCTCCTCAGGGCAGGCGATGTCGAGCCCCTGGCGCCGCTCGATGGTGGCCACAAAGAGCGCCGCATCCAGCAGCGCGTCGTGCGTGCCGGTGTCGAGCCAGGCCATGCCGCGGCTCATGATTTCCACGTTCAACTTGCCCGCTTCAAGGTAGCGCCGGTTCAGGTCGGTGATTTGCAGCTCGCCGCGCGCCGATGGTTTCAACGTTTCGGCTATGCCCACCACGTCGCTATCGTAGAAATACAATCCGGTGACTGCGTAGCGTGACTTGGGCTGGGCCGGTTTTTCCTCCAGGCTCACGGCGCGGCCGGCTTTGTCGAACTCCACCACGCCGTAGCGCTGCGGATCTTCCACGGGATAGGCAAATACCGTGGCGCCCTCTGTGACCCGAGCCGCGGCCTGCAATTGCTTCGAAAATCCCTGACCGTAGAAAATGTTGTCGCCGAGAACCAGCGCGCTCGGGTTGCCAGCGATAAAATCGCGTCCGATGAGAAACGCCTGCGCGAGCCCGTCCGGGCTGGGCTGCACGGTATAGCTGAATTCGAGTCCCCATCGACTGCCATCGCCCAGCAGCTCGGCAAAGCGAGCGGTATCCTGCGGCGTGGAGATGATCAAAATTTCGCGCAGGCCCGCCAGCATGAGCGTGCTCAGCGGGTAATAGATCATGGGCTTGTTGTAGACAGGCAAAAGCTGCTTTGAGACGACATGGGTCATCGGATAGAGCCGCGTCCCCGAGCCGCCCGCCAGAATGATGCCTTTCATCGCGTGTCTCCGAATGCCACCGCTTTCTATGCTCTAATCCCTGGTCCCTAATGTATTTCCGCCCGCTCCGCGTAGTTTTTCTCAATCCACGCGCGGTACGCGCCGGTGCGCACGCTGTTCACCCACTCTGCATTGTCGAGGTACCAGTGAACCGTCTTGCGCAATCCACTCTCAAAGGCTTCCGCCGGTCTCCAGCCCAGCTCGCGCGCGATCTTGTTCGCGTCCATGGCGCAGCGCCGGTCGTGGCCCGGCCGGTCTTGAACAAACGTGATCAAATTCCGACGGGGTTTGGCCCCCGCTCGCGGCCGCATCTCGTCTACAAGGTCGCAAATTGCCGTCACCACGTCGAGATTCGCGCGCTCGCTGTTGCCTCCAATGTTGTAGGTCTCGCCCGGGCGGCCATTTTCGAGCACCGCACAAATCGCCGCGCAGTGATCCTCAACGTACAGCCAATCGCGCACATTTTTCCCGTCGCCATACACCGGCAGCGGCTTGCCCTCCAGCGCATTCAGGATCATCAGCGGAATCAATTTTTCAGGAAATTGATACGGGCCGTAATTGTTGGAGCAGTTGGTGGTGAGCACAGGCAGCCTGAAAGTATGAAAGTACGCTCGCACTAAATGATCCGATCCGGCCTTGGATGCGGAATAGGGACTGTTGGGCGCGTACGGCGTGGTCTCGCAGAAGGCCGGATCGTGGGGGGCGAGCGAGCCGTAAACCTCGTCGGTGGAAACGTGCAGAAACCGGAAGATCGCGCGGTAGGCTTCGCCCAGCTCCTCCCTATACAAGCGGGCCTGCTCCAGCAGAACAAATGTGCCCTGCACATTGGTGCGAATGAATGCATCCGGCGCGACGATGGATCGGTCAACATGGCTTTCGGCCGCGAAATGAACGATGGCCCGGGGCCGGTGCTTGCGCAAGAGCGAACCCACCAGCTCCGCGTCGCAAATGTCGCCGCGAACGAAAGTGTAGCGCTCGTCGCCTTCGAGCGACGCGAGGTTAGCCGCGTTGCCGGCGTAGGTCAGCAGGTCGAGATTGACCACGCGGCCGCCGGCCTTGACCCAGCTGAGAACGAAATTCGAGCCAATGAACCCGGCCCCACCGGTGACCAGAAGCGTTTGATTTGCGCGGATCATTCGAACCGAGTATACGGCACAAAACAAGCCACATGTGCAGCCTCATCCCGGGGCGGCGCCCAGCTTGTTCCCCATGGCAAGAACAAGTTATGCATTGACAGCGATTTTTCGCTATATTAAAAGGAGCGCAGTTGCCGGACGCGGCCGGTTCCTGCTCACACTGAATACTCGACGCAACGCAGCAGCGATTTTCGTGCATTGAAATCGCAGCGTGGATGTGTACATCCGGATTGCAGCGCGTTGCGCGTGGAAACGTTTTTGCGACAAGGGATGGTATGAACCGAAGGCATCGCCGCCAACGTGTACCCGGCCCGCAAGGCCTCTATCACCCGCAGCAGGAACACGATGCGTGCGGCATGGGGCTGGTGGCGAACATCCGCGGCGAAAAGAGCCACGAAATCATCCGCAAGGGCCTCGAGGTTCTGATCAACCTGACCCACCGTGGCGCGGCAGGCTGCGATCCTGAAACCGGCGACGGCGCAGGAATCCTGATCCAGATCCCCCACGCGTTCTTCGTACGTGAGTGCGCCGAGCTGGGAATGGCTCTGCCCGCCGAGGGCCAGTATGGCGTGGCCATGTGCTTCCTTCCCGTGGAAAAGCACAGCCGCCTGCTCTGCGAGGGCGTCTTCGAGCGCATTGCCCAGGAGGAAGGGCTGACGGTTCTTGGCTGGCGCGACACGCCGGTCAACGGCGATGCGATCGGACGCGAAGCACGCCGCTCCCAGCCTTACATCGAGCAACTTTTTCTCGGGCGCCCCGCGGGCCTTGACGAAGCGTCGTTCGAGCGGCTTCTTTACCGCGTCCGCAGGCGCACTGAAAACGAGATCGCCGCGTCGGAAATCGAGGACAAGGAAACTTTCTACGTTCCGTCGTGTTCGTGTCGAACCATCATCTACAAGGGCCTGATGCTGGCCCCGCAGATTGAGAAATTCTACTTCGAGCTGGCCAATCCGCTGGTGACCAGCGCACTGGCCCTGATTCACCAGCGGTTTTCTACCAACACGTTTCCGAGCTGGAAGC
>JASHYS010000149.1 GCA_030042915.1 Acidobacteriaceae bacterium | reverse complement strand
TGCGGCCGGCCAAGCTTATTTGAAGGAAGCGACAGCGCTGGCTTCGTCGTCGTAGATGTCGAAGACGGTGTACAGCTTGGTCAACTGCAACAGGTCGTGGACCTTCTTGTTCAGTTTCAGAAGCTTCAGCCCGGCGCCTTGGTTCCTGGCCGTGGTATAAGCGCTCACCAGTTCGCCCAGCCCCGAGCTATCGATATAGTTCACATCGCCCAGATCCAGCAGTATATGCGTCTGTCCTTTGCTGATCAGGTCGCGAATCGCGTCGCGCAGTTGTACGCTGCCCTCGCCCAGTGTGATGCGCCCACTGAGGTCAAGTACGGTCACGCCATCCACTTCACGGGAAGCTATCGCAAGTGCCACGGAAACATCCTCCTTGTCAGTACCTCGGTTATAACATCTTTACGGCCGCCGGCATGCGGAAATCTTGCGGCCGCCCCTCTATCCGGAGAGAGCGAATGATCCCGCGCACCCCGCTCGCCTGGCCCCGGCTAGGTCGTCCTTTCCTCGGTCGGTGCCAGGTGTTTCACCAGCGTCAGCTCGGTCCCGGGATGCAGTTGACGAAAGTGTACCTCATCCATCAGCGACCGGATGAGAAAGATACCCCGCCCCGTGCCGCGCAACTTGTTTTCTTCGGCCAGCGGATCGGGTATTTTCTCCGGATCGAATCCCCGCCCCTGGTCGGCGATCTTGATAATCAAATCCTTGCCCGTGATCTCGAACGAAACCTCGATTTGCAGGGCCGGATCGTATTCGTTGCCGTGCAGAACGGCATTGATGGCCGCCTCGCGCACCGCCATGGCCACGTGAAACCGCTGGTCCTCGTCGAGACCTGCCTCGGTGGCCATCTGGTCTGCGGCAGCCTCCACTTCGCCCACGCTTTCCATCGTGGAGCTTAGCCGGAAACTTCGTTTTCCTTTGGTGGGTGCGCTCACCGGCCGTCGTCCGCCTCCGCAGGAGTGAGTCCCTTGACTCCGCCCCGGCTACTTGAACCTCTTTCGAAGTTTCAAGTCTGCATCTCATTGTGTCAAGGTTACGCGGCCTCACCGGCAGCCGCATTGGCAACCTCGGAATCGCCGCGGGCAAGGCAAAACCCGCGCTAAGGGTCTACACTCATCCCATGAACACGCGAGCCGAGCAGCGCGTCGCAACTCGTGTCAGCCTGACGGCGATTCTCGGCACGCCGGTCACCGATGCGAGCGGCCAGCTCCGCGGCAAGCTCAAAGATATCGCTGTCGCCACCGGCCCCGATGGCGGCAAAGTGGCCGGCCTGGTGCTCAAATCCCGCCAAGGTCTTTCCCTCGTTCCCTCCCAGGAAGTGTTGGAAACTCCCGCCGGCACCCTCGAGCTACGCTCGCCCGGCCCGCTCGCTCCACTCAAAGACGAAAGCAATTTTCTTTATTTGCAGCAGGACCTCGTCGACCGCCAGATTATCGACATCAATGGTCGCAAAGTGGTCCGCGTCAACGATGTCGATCTGGAATGGATCCCGCAAGGCCCGTCCCAGCTGTTGCGCGTCGTCGAAGTGGAAGTAGGCCTGCGCGGCGCCTTCCGCCGTGTCTTCAAAGGCGTTTTGCCGCGCGCCTCGCTGGAATCGGTCTCACGCAAGTTCGGCCCGCGCGCCATCCCCTGGCAATTTGTCGACGTCATTGAGCCCGATCCCGCCCGTCGCGTCAAGTTGCGCATTGAGCACGAGCGTCTGGCCGAGATTCACCCCTCCGAGCTCGCCGACATTCTCGAGGACCTGGCTCCTGCCGAGCGCGAGGCGGTCTTCACTTCGCTCGACGAAGAGGTTGCCGCCGAGACCCTCGAAGAGGTCGAGCCCAAGCTGCAAAAGTCGCTGCTGGCAAAGCTCGACGAGGAGCGCATTGCCGACATCGTTGAAGAAATGGACCCCGGCGCCGCCGCCGATCTGCTTTCTGAGCTGCCCGAAGAACGGTCCGACGCCATTCTGGAAGAGATGGAGCCGGAGGAGCGGCAGGAAGTTGAGGAGCTGCTCGAGTTCGACGAAAACTCAGCTGCCGGCGTCATGACGACGGAATTCGTCTACGTCGGCACCGATGCCACGGTCTCACAGGCCGTTCAGGCCCTGCGCAGCTTCGACGGCGACCCCGAAACCGTGACCGAAGTTTTCCAGCTCGACGAAAAGCGCGTCCTGCGCGGCGCCGTTCCCCTCGCGCGCCTGGTGATGGCGCAGCCGGAAACGCGCCTGGGCGTGCTTGCCGAGCCCCGCGTGCTCTCCTGCCCCGCCAACATGAAACAAAACGAGCTTGCCGAAATGTTCGACAAGTACAACCTGCACGCGCTCCCTGTCGTCGATTCGCAGAATCGCATGGTGGGCGTGGTCCAGGCCGAACAGGTCATCAGCTTTCTACGCGAGAAGATCTGAGTCGCGGGGGCTCGCTTCCAGCTATCGAATCTCGTCCTCTTCGGCAAGCATCTCGCCCAGGCGATCGAGCTTGCGCTCCCAGGCCGTGCGATGGTCGCGAATCCATTGCTCAAGTGCGCCAAAACCGGCCGCCTCAATCCGGCAAGTACGCACGCGTCCAAGCTTTTCTGTATGCACAAGCCTCGCAGCCTCCAGAATCCCAAGGTGCTGCATCACTGCCGTCACGGTGATTTTGAGCGGCTGGGCCAGTTGCGAAACCGATCGCGGCCGATCGACCAGGCCGTCGAGAATGGCTCGTCGCGTGGGATCGCCGAGCGCATGAAACAGCCGATCGATATCGACAGGTCGATTTCTCACTGCGCCAACTCTTTCGCGAGCCGTTCAATAAGCCCACGCCAGCCAATTTCAATCATCTTCACCCCATCCGGCCAATCGGTGTAGGCCCCCTGGTGCGTCAGGATCAGATCGGTGCCGTTCTCCGCCGGCACAAATTCAAAAGTCGCCAGCATCACCACAATGGTCTTCCCGTTCAGCGACATGCGCGAGGTCATCACAATTCGTTTCTCGTCCACGATGTCCTGATACATGCTCTCGTTCGAGATTTCCGATCCTGCAATCGGGTGGCCCTCCTTGAAGCGATAGCGAAACTGTTCGCTGCCGCCGGCGCGAAAATCCATATGAAAATCCTGGATTTGGTGATCGCCGCCCTCGGCATACCAGCGGCGCTTGAGAGCCGGCTGCGCAAAAGCGGAGAATACTCGCGCCGGACGCCAGGGGAAGTTGCGTTCGATGACGAATGTGTTGTGAATGGTGGTTTGTTCTGCGGTGGTCATATTCGTTCCTCCTTGTGCCAATACTTAAGCAACTACTTAACTATCGTACGCGTGCCGAAAATTGTCAAGTGGATACTTCGGTATTTTTCGCGGGCCATGGCCGCCGCAACCAAGCATGGGGTACAAGTGATTGTTGTGGCAAGAGTTAGCCAGCCGTCGCCGCACCCTTCGCGCCGCCCACCGCAAACACTTTTGGAACGCGATCAGACACTACGGGCAAGGCCGGAAACGCTGCATGCGGCTCCGCCTGGTACCAGTAGGCGACAGAAAAGAAGCTGTCAGACCGGTCGTTGGCCGTGCCATGCTCGATGGTCACCTTGATCGATTTGGTGAAGGCGATGGGGCTCTCGATATGCCAGCGATACAGGCAATAGCGGCCGCCGATTCGCTCTGGATCCACGATGTACGGCGCACCCTGGTGAAGATTGGCAAACGACTGGCCGCCGAAATCCCACGCGCCGTTGTAATAGTCTTCCGTCCCGGTTCCGTTGATCGTCGGCAGCTGGGCGCCGTCGATAAAGATCATGTCGTCGCCCTCGCCGAACCATCCATCTTCGTTTTGCACCACGGCCTGCGTCACGCCCACGAAGTGTCCCTCGCCCGCCGCCTCAAGAAACACGTAATTATCGCGGCCGCTCAGGTTTTTTCCATCGCTCACCACTCCTCTGCACGGCGTGGCCTGCCGGAACTGCGCATGAAAACGTCCCAGCCCAACGGGAAGGCTGGGCAGCGCGACATAATCCGCGGCAAAATACAAATTCCGCGTGCGAACCGTCCCTTCGTTCGCCAGCGTAATGCGCGCCGCGCTCGCAAACGGCATGGCGAAATAGGAATTCAGGGCTTTGACGGGCGCCACCGCCAGCAGCGCGGACTGGTAAACGAAATATTCGCCTAGTCCGAGACCGAAAAAGTCGCCCACAGGAACTTCGATCGACGGCGTGCTCTCGCCGTCCCACCACGCGCGCAGCACCAGGTTCTTCAGGTGCATGGGATCGGGCGAGTTAATGGTGAACCACAGGTGCGTCACTACGCCGGCGCCCTCCACGTCGAGCACCACGGCGGCCTGGCCCGGTTCCACGGCCACCCAGTCGTCGTTGCCGCCGGTGCGATCCCAGCTTGACGAGCGCAGATTTTTGTAGCTGCGAAGCCGAGCCAGCGCAAACAGCTCCTCCGGCGCATTGGTTTCCGGCGCGGCGGGCGGATCGGCCCGCGCCGTGCCTTCAGCGCCCCAAGGCGGCAGGCCCGCAGCGGCCAAGCCGCCCGCCGTGGCCAGCGCTCCCAGCAGCCTGCGCCGCCCGCGAAGAGTTTCTACTGCATCCATTCGTTCCATACGTCCATCCCTCCCGAGGCTCTCGCCGGTGAAAAACGTATTGTACGCGCGCGTTCGTGCCCCTTTCTTTCCATGCGGCGCGGCCGTGACACACCGGGCGCGCGCATCGATTTTTTTCGTAAACCGGGTTCGCATCCGCGGGCTCATCCTGTTATGGTCAGGAAGGAAACTTTTTCGCAATCCTTTCAAAAATGAATCCACCGTAGGAATACGACTGCATGTGGAAGCGCTGGCGAATCCGGCTCCTGCTTTTTCTGGCCGTTCTCGGACCCGGATTTATCACCGCCAATGTCGATAACGACTCCGGCGGTATCCTCACCTACTCTCAGGCCGGCGCGCAGTACGGCTACACCCTGCTGTGGACCATGATTCCCATCACCATCGCCCTCATCGTGGTGCAGGAAATGTGCGCCCGCATGGGCGTGGTCACCGGCAAGGGCCTCAGCGACCTCATCCGCGAAGAATTTGGCCTGCGCATCACGTTCCTGATCATGGTCATGCTGGTGGTGGTCAATTACACCAATGTGGTTACTGAGTTCATCGGCATCGCCGGCTCATTGCACTTGTTTCATGTCTCCAAATTCATCTCTGTGCCGCTGTGCGGCATGCTGGTTTGGATCCTGGTGCTGCGTGGCGACTACAAAAGCACTGAGAAAATCTTCCTCACCGCTTCGCTTGTTTACATCGCCTACATCTTTGCCGGCATTCTCGCTCAACCCGACTGGCACGAGTCCCTGCGAGCCACGGTCCAACTGCCCGCCAAATCCGTGTGGCACGACAAGGCCTACATTTACATGGCCATCGGCGTTGTCGGCACCACCATCGCTCC
>JASHYS010000011.1 GCA_030042915.1 Acidobacteriaceae bacterium | reverse complement strand
AATCGGAGATGCTGACCACGCCCACGGTCGCCCGCTGCCAGGCGTCGCTGGCGTCGATTTCGGCGACGGCGACATTGAAGTGATTGCGCAGGCCATCCTTTACGCTGCGCATCACCTGGCGCTTGTCCTTGAGGGAGTGCGCGCCCTCGATGCGAATCTCGAGCAGGAGATACGCGATCATGTGTATTCACCACGGAGGACACGGAGATGTTTCTCGAAAGGTCTCGGGTCCCAGAGATCAGTTACTGCAGACTATTGCAGAACGTCCCGAAACCGGTTCCTCTCTGCGGAGGATTCAGCTCCGGGACGATGATGGTGTCGCCGCCTAGGCGGCTAACCGCAGATCCCTCGTCGGGCTGAAGCCCTCCTCGAGATGACAATGAATAAGGGCCGCCGGTCAGCCTGAAACCGACAACTGACAACGCCTTTACACGAACGCTTCGGCCGCGACGCGCTCAGTCACAAACACCTCGATCACATCACCAACCTTGATGTCGCCGTAATTGGTAATCGAGATGCCGCATTCCATGCCATTACGCACTTCGTTGACGTCTTCCTTAAAGCGGCGCACCGAGCCGATCTTGCCTTTGAAGACGACCACGTTGTCGCGCAGCAATCGCACTTCGGCATCACGCTTGACCACACCATCGACCACGTAGCAGCCGGCGATGGTGCCGACTTTCGGGACGCGGAAGGTATCGCGCACTTCGGCCCGGCCCAGGTAGGTCTCCTTCACGATTGGCTCCAGCAGGCCGGTCATGGCTTTCTTGATCTCGTCCTGCACCTCGTAAATGATCGAGTGCAGACGGATGTCAACCTTCTCCTGCTCGGCCAGTTCCTGCGCCTTGCGCTCGGGCCGCACGTTGAAGCCGATGATGATCGCATTCGACGCCGACGCCAAGAGCACATCGCTCTCAGTGATGGCGCCGACCGAGGCACGCATGACGTTGATCTTCACGCGATCGTTCGACAGCTTAGTCAGCACATCGCCCAGGACTTCGACCGAGCCCTGCACGTCGCCCTTGAGGATGATATACAGTTCCTTCTGGCCGGCGGTCTTGAGCTGCTCGGCGAGGCCTTCCAGCGACACACGCGAGCTCTTGGCCAGCGCGGCTTCGCGGGCTTTCATCTCGCGGTACTCGGAGATGCCGCGCGCCTTCTCGCGATCGGCGACGGCGACCAGCTGATCGCCCGCCTGTGGCAAGCCTTCTAGTCCGAGAATCTCCACCGGAGTAGAGGGCCCAGCGGCTTCGAGCGCGACACCACGATCGTTGAACATCGCGCGCACCTTGCCAAAGACGTTGCCGACGACAAAATTGTCGCTGTTGTGCAATGTGCCGTTTTGTACCAGCACAGTCGCGACCGGACCGCGTCCGCGATCGAGCTTGGCTTCCAACACCGTACCGCTCGCCAGACGATCGGGCACAGCTTTCAGATCGCCGAGGTCGGCGACCAGGCAAATCATCTCCATCAGCAGATTGAGGTTGGTCTTCTGCTTGGCGGACACGTCGACGAAAACGGTCGAGCCGCCCCAATCTTCCGGCATGAGGCCACGATCGGCGAGTTGCTTCTTCACGCGCTCGGGCATCGCATCGGGCTTATCGATTTTGTTCACCGCGACGATGATCGGCACGTTGGCTGCTTTGGCGTGATCGATGGCTTCGAGCGTCTGCGGCATGACTCCGTCGTCGGCCGCAACCACCAGCACAACGATGTCCGTGACCTTCGATCCGCGAGCACGCATACGGGTGAAGGCTTCGTGACCCGGCGTGTCGAGGAAGACGATCTCGCGGCCGTATGCAGGCGAGTTGGGATCGGTAATCGCAACTTTGTAAGCGCCGATGTGCTGCGTTATGCCTCCAGCTTCGCCTTCAGCGACGTTGGTGGAGCGAATCGCGTCGAGCAGGCTGGTCTTGCCGTGATCGACGTGGCCCATGATTGTCACAACCGGCGGACGCGGCACAGCCTGTGCGGTTCCGTCTTCGCCCGCGCCTTCTGCCGGCGCGGTGTCCTTTGCCAACTGCTCTTCGAAGGTGATGACCGAGGTCTCGGCGCCGAAGTGGCGAGCCATTTCGGTTGCGAGGTTGGAATCGAGCGTCTGGTTGACAGTGGCGAAGACGCCGCGCGCCAGCAGACGAGCGATCAAATCCTTCGCACGAATTTCCAGCTTCTCCGCGAGATCCTTCACGCTGATGCCTTCCGGAATGGTGATGGCGCGCGTGATGGGCAGCGGCTCAGTGGAGAGCGAGAGACGCGGCGGCGGAACGAAGCCCTTCATCGGGCCTTCCTTCACGCCACGCGGAACGTAACGCTGACCGGGACGCGCAGGACGTCCCATGGGACGCTGCCCGGTTGGCGGCGGTGGCGCAAGCCCTGGGCCGGCACCAAATCCTGGACGAGCTCCCGGCGGTCCCGAGCGCGTGGGATGCGGGCCACGACGCTCGCCGGGACGCAGCGGCGGACGTGGAGCGCCGGTCGGCGGAACTCCGGGACGCGGGCGCTGGAAGATCGGCTTGCCGCGCTCGGGCATGACTTGGCGCGGCGGCGCGCCGGCGGGACGTGCGGGCGCGGAATAAACCGGACGCGGTCCTGTCTGCGGAACAATCAGACGGCGCGGGGAAGCTGCGGCCGCGCTGGCAGCCGGTTGCATTGCTTGTCCGGGACGAACCGGAGGACGAAGAGCGCCGGGAGCGCTTGTGGCAGGCGCCGCGGGACGTGCTACGGCAGGCGCCACAGGCGCCGCGGACTCAGCTTCAAGTGGTAGTTCGGCGGTTGAGATCTCGGGCCCGGATATCCCCGCTTCAGCTTCGTCGAGAACAGCGATCTGATCTTCGACCAGGGGCTCGGAAGCTCTGGTCGCCTCGGCAACCGGCGTGGCCGTTTGTACCGAAGGGGGCGCGGGCGGCTTGGGACGCGAGATAACCGGAGCCGGCGGACGCGGCACCGACTGCGGCGTAATGAAGCGCGGTGCGGGCTTGGGCTCCGGCAGTGTCATCGGCTGCGTGCCGGCAGCAGCCGAAGCGGGAGGCGCAGGCTTATGCGGAACTGCCGACGGAGGAGCGGCAGTAGTCCGCGTCACGCTGGGCGTAGCAAGACTCGGAGGCGCGGCCGGACGCGGAGGTGCAGCGGGCTGCGCGGCGCGTTGGGTGATCGCCTTCAACACATCGCCGGGCTTGGAGATGTGCGACAAGTCGATCTTGGATTTGAACTCATCCTGCGCCAGCGCGGCAGCGCGCGAGCCGCGGGGGGTGCTGGGCTCGCGCTCGGCAAAATATTTCTTTACGCGCTCGGCTTCGTCTTCCTCGATCGAACTGGAGTGCGTTTTCTTTTCAGTTACGCCGACCTTAACAAGAACGTCGAGGATCGCCTTGCTCTTGACCTCGAGTTCTCTGGCCAGATCGTTGATTCGAATCTTGTGCTGCATCCGCCCCGTTTCCTCCGTTATGTGCCCTCTAATTACGCCTTCATAGCATCCTCACGGTTTAGTGGCCAGTGGCCGGTTGCCAGTGGCTAGTTAAGAATCTTGGTGTCATGATTTATCTGGCCACTGACCACTAGTCACTGGCCACTGCTTTACGACTTTTTCTCGCCCGGCTCTTCTTCGTCGGACACATTCTCGCTCGGCGTTTCCACACGTTCGTGAATGGCGCGCTCGGCTTCGTCGGCTAAAGGTGCGTTCTCCACGGCGTCGACGACCTCGGCTTCGAAGGCCTGGCCCTCGTCGGCCAATTCTTCCACGCTCTCGTCGGAAGCCTCGGGCACGTCGGCCAAAGCCTCTTCGTCGCCCGCCTGACCAGCTTCGTCCGACACAACGACGTCGGTTTCAGCAGAAGCTTCGACTTCCGAGTCCGCAGCTTCATCGTCGCGCGCAGCTGCGTCCAACTCACCAGCCTGCTCTTCTTCCTCGGCAGCTTCCTCCGCGGCCAATTCGTGCGCTTCTTCTTCCGCAGAGACATCCTGATCAATCGCTTCGCCGGCGTCCTCGAGGTCGGTATCGACTTCCGCCTCGGTCAGCATTTCAGCTTCGGCGGCCTCGTCTGTACCTCCAGCGGCAGCTTCGCCTTCCGCGCCTTCGGCTTCGGCAACGACTTCGCCCTCCGCCGGTGCTTCACCTTCGGCAAGCTCACCCTCTTCGGCGACACCCGCCTCCGCACCTTCCAGGCTGGAGAAGTAATTGTTGACCGCGATGCTGATCTTCTCGACCGTCTTGGGGCCGATGCCGGGAACTTCTTCCAGCTGCTCGGGCGTCATATCGGCGACGGCTTCGACGGTGGTGATGCCTGCGGCGACCAGCTTTTCGATGATGCCGGGCTCCAGATCGGGCACCGACTCCAGCGGCGTAGTCGTGACGTTCATCACGCCGCGCATCTGTTCTTCGACTTCCTGGCGCTTTTCTTCCTCGCTCTTGATGTCGATCTTCCAGCCGAGCAGTTTGGCGGCGAGGCGAACGTTCTGGCCCTTCTTGCCAATAGCCAGCGAAAGCTGGCTGTCGTCGACG
>JASHYS010000148.1 GCA_030042915.1 Acidobacteriaceae bacterium | reverse complement strand
ATATCGCGCTCAGCATGGGAGAGGATTTTACCGCCGTTTCTCTCACCTGGCTGGCCACGTGGGCGCCCTACATCGCCGCGGTCATCGCCGTGGTGCTGATCGTCATTACGTTGCTGATGATCCGCTTTGTCTTGCGCAGCCTGCGCTGGCTTTTCCGCGGCAAGAGAAAGCCTGTCACCGCATGAGCGCGATTCTTGGCGCCACTGGTGTGCTGGGGCTCTCTCTCAGCGCAGCTGTTGCGTGCACTGCTCCGCGAGTGTTTGTAGCCAACCGCTACGGCGCCACGCGCGACGGAAAACGCTGGAGACAGAGGCCATCCAGAAGGCCATCGTGCGGTCGAGTTCCTTCGGAAGCGGTCGAGCCGCGCGGTGTTAGTCCCCCGTTTGGCTGTTGGAGTTCACGTTCTGAACCTGCCAGCCACTCTGCGATTTGACGAGTGTCGCAGTCACCTCCCGGCCTTCGCTGTCTCGCGCGGCGCGGGGGAAGGCGGTCTTGATCTCGGAAGTGTCGGCCCAGCCGGGCAGCGAGCCTGCGTAGCGATAGGTGACTGAAAATTGCGAGGCGCCGGGGTCGTTGTTCGGAGTGTAATTGTCAACCGATTTCACCGTCGGGCTGCCCACACAGAAGTTGCCGTAACCGGGTTGGGTGGGATCTGCGGTCCAGTTGGAGCGGCCTTTGTCAGACAGGTCGTAATTGTTCACGCGTTTTGAACTGATGAGGAAACGCTGCTTCTCGGCGGGGGTGCGCGTAAGAAGGCCGGCGTCAGTGAGTGCATCAAACTGCCCGGTCTGATCCTGGTTGTCGCTGTCGGCCTGCGCCGGAAACTTCATGGGCGCGCTCCAGAGACAAACCTGGCGGCTGGCGTAATAGTTATTAAGTGCCGACTGAAAAGCGGCGGTGTTAACAAATATTGCTATGGCACCCGGCAGTTGCGGCAGCTACTGCTGCGAGAAGTGCGAATCGGATTCTGTAGACGCCCATCTTGTTTCTCCCTGGGGGTTGGATGCAAAAAGCGGAGGACAAGGGAACAGGGGAGCATGACTGCAGGGACCAGGGAATGGGCACTGAGGGGCTTGGAGTGGAGAGCGATGGCGAAACAGAAAACCGGCGCGGTGCGGAAAACATTCACCGCGCTGCTGGAGCCGGATGGCACAGCGCTTCGCTGGGTAATTGCGCGCGTGCCTTTTGACATTGCCAAGGCGTGGCCGGTGCGCAAAGGCAGGCGGGTACGCGGTGAGATCGAGGGCTTCGCTTTTCGCACCACGCTGTTTCCGGTTCCGGGCGGCGGGCGCTATGTTCTGCTGGTGAACAAGAAGATGCAGACCGGCGCCGGAGTAAGAGCCGGGTCGCGCGTACGCATCTGGCTCGAGCCCGATCTTGAAGAACGAGAGATTCGGTTGCCGGCGGAACTGGCGCGCGAGTTGAATAGCGACCGGCAATTGCGCCGCTGGTTTGACGCTTTGAGCGACGCGATGCGCCGCGAGATTGGCAAGTGGGCCGATGAGCCTAAAGGCGCCGAATCGCGCCGCAGGCGCGCGGAAAAGTTGGCCGAGCGCCTGATGCAAGCCATGGAAGGCGAGAGAGAACCGCCGCCCGTTCTGCGGGTGGCGTTTCAGCGCCAGCCGGAAGCGCAGGCGGGCTGGTTTGCGCTGACGCCGAGACAGCGGCGCAATCACCTAATGGGAATCTTCTACTACGAGACGCCCGAGGCGCGAGAGCGCCGGGCTGCCAAGGCGATTGAGGATGCACTGAAGAAAACAGGGGCCAGGAAAAACCGGGGGGTCAGAGATTAGAGAAACAGGGGCTAAGGATCTGGAAGGCAGCGAGGAGCCAATCGACAATAGCCAGTAGGGATCCCGACTGGTCGCCTTTTGGCGTTGGCTGCCGTTTTGGGCCCCACGACAACTTTCAGGATGTGGGCGGGGTTGGAATGAAGCAGTGGGGAGGGTAACGAGACAAACCGCGTCCCAAGGAAACCTCTGGCCCTGGCCGTGGTTTTTGTCGTCTAATAAAACGAGATGACTTTAGCGTCAGTACGCCCCTTTTTCGCCAATTCTTCGACTATTGCCAACGACCAGGCGCGGCAAGAGAGCCTTCTCGTCGCCGAAGGCCTGAAGCGCCGCAAAGCGGGGCTGCTCGACGAGCTCATCGTCCGGTACCAGCACCGCCTGATGCGCTACCTTCTCTTTCTGACGGGCAATCGCGAGAGCGCTGAGGACCTGTTTCAGGAGGTCTGGATGCGTGTGCTGGTCCGTGGCGATCAATTCAACGGCAAGGCGCGGTTTGAAACCTGGCTTTTTACCATTGCGCGGAACCTGGTTATCGACCAACGGCGCAAGCGCACCATGAGCAGTCTCGATGAACTGATCGAAGGAGCGGGCGACGATGACCGGTCGATGAGTTTCGAAGTTGCCGACGACGATCCGACGCCATTCGATCACGTTTCGAACCTTCAGGACCGGGAAAAGATTGCGGCCGCGCTGCTGGAACTCGACACCCTGCACCGCGAGGTTCTGGTTTTGCGTTTTCACGAAGAGCTCTCGCTGGAAGAAATCGCCAAGGTAACCAAAGCGCATCTTTCTACTGTAAAATCAAGGCTTTACCGCGGATTGGCGATGATCAAGCCCAAGCTGCGATACGCGGCCGCTCGTTTCGGGGAGGCAGCGTGAGAACGGCCGAACTTGCGCATAATGCCGCCGCGAATGCTGCCCAGGGCGGCAGGACGGACGGCGAACTGCTGTCTGCGCTTGCCGGCAAACAGGGGGCGCGGGATCGGGCCGTGGCTCAATCGACCCGGCGCGTGGTGCTGGCCTCGCTGGGCGTGATGGAGGACCAGAAGGCGGAACGTAAGCGCGGCCGCTCGCTGGCATTGGCATCGCTTCTGCTCGTGCTTCTGGCTCTGGGGCCCTTTGTTTGGCGGGTCATTGACGACCTGATCGGCGGCGAGCACTTGAGCGACATGGCCACTCAAACCAGCCTCTGGGTATGTGTGCTTTGCCCGGCAGTTCTGGCCGCGGTGATTGTGGCCGGTTGGGCGCGCAGCAAGTTCTGATCGCGAAAAATTCCTATCCGTAAATCGGGGCTATTTACCAGTTGGGAGCAACTTCCGCCCGTTCTTGTCCGTCGATAAAGGCAGGGATTAACCTGTTTCCGGAAGTTTTTCGATGGCCTTCCGCGGGAGGGACGGCTGTTGCCTGATCCGCAATCAATTCGCGTCGACGAAGACGAACGCATGATTCCCGTGTGGTCGATTCTTGCGGCCGGGGTAGCGTTTGTGCTGGTCGAATACTATTTCTGGGTGATCGCGCCCACGCAGCGCCATCATCCGGCGCCACCCTTGGGCGTACGTGTCTATCTCGATCTCACCTGGGGCATGTTGGCCGCGTTGTACTTTCTGATGGTGGGGTACATCAGCAAGGACGCGCCGCGCCGCGCCATGACCACCTGGTTCTGGATTTTTATCTGCTTCGTGGCGCCGCCGGGCATTGGCGCGGTGCTCTATTTTCTGCTGCGGCAGCCGGAGGTGTCGCGATGCCCGGCATGCGCTACGCACGTGCAAGCCGACTTTCACTTCTGCCCTCAGTGCAACTACCAGCTTGCGGCCAATTGCGGTAATTGCTACCGCACCGTTCGGGCCACCGATCTCTATTGCACGCGCTGCGGCCACGAACTGGCCGAGGATCACACACCGGCCCGCTTGCGCGTGATGAGCGAGTAAAAAGGCAACTTTCAGCTTCTACACGCCGGGACCGATGGCATCACCGGCGCTAACCTGAGGAATCGTCTACATGCCCTCGTTCTAACTCCGTCGCGGCCGCGACCGCCCTTGACTCCGCTAACCCTGCTGATTCCCCGCATTGACCCGGCCGATTGGGCTTCCTACAATCGAATTTCCGGCTACTATGCCCATCTCCGCGCTGATTATCGATGACGAGCAACTGGCTCGCGATGAGCTGAAATATTTACTCGACTCGTTGGGCGACGTAGATGTGGTGGCGCAGGGCGCGAACGGCATTGAGGCGGTGGACCTGATCGAGGAGCACCAACCCGACCTGGTGTTTCTCGATGTGCAGATGCCCGGGCAGGATGGCTTTGCCGTAATCCAGCGGCTGATGGAACGCAGCCGCGCCAAGGCCGCTGGCGCTGCCGGCCGCGCCGAACACCTGCCGCAATTCGTCTTTGCCACAGCCTATGACCAATACGCGGTGCGCGCCTTCGACGTGAACGCAGTCGATTATCTGCTGAAGCCTTTCGACCGCGCGAGGGTACTCGAGGCCGTGGAACGCGCCAAGGCGCGCATCGCTGCCGGCGACTCATCCGTTCCGGCAGGCGAATCGGGAGCGGAGATCGAATCACAGCTCGACCGGCTGCTGCGGCTGCTGAACCGCCCGCAACCCGCCGAGCACGGCCGGCCGCCGGGCAAGCTCATTGTGGCGATGCAGAACCGCCTGCTTCTCGTCGATCAAGCCGAAATCTGCTTCGCGGCCATCGACGAAGGCGTGATTCGCATTGTGACTCGCACTTTTGAGGGCCAGTCGAAATGCCGCACTCTCGAGGAGCTGCAGGAACTGCTCGATCCCACGCGCTTTTGGCGCGCGCATCGCGGATATGTGGTTAACATCGATCAGATTCGCGAAGTGATGCCCTGGTTCAAGTCGAGCTACCAGTTACGCATGAACGACAAGCAGCAGACCGAGATCCCGGTGAGCCGAGCACAAACCAAGCGGCTGCGCGAGCTGTTCAATCTGTAGCGCGGGAGCGGCTCGGCATCAGTCGTAGCGCTCGAAGACGATTTGCTTCTTGTGCCATCCGAAGCCGTTGAGCAGATCGCGCACACCCGACACCATAAAATTCAACCCGCAAATGTAGCAATAGATGTCGAAGTTGAGGTCGGCTGCAGGAATCGCCGGGTCGATTGCCGGCGCCGGCAACGTCTGCCCCAGGCGCTTGGCGCGGTCCTCGATGATCCTGCTGATGTGCACCTGCACATGGCCGCGCAGGCCGGGCCAACTATCCTGAGCGCGGCTCAGTGTTGGCATGTAGTGAAAGTTCGGCACGCGGCGCTCCAGCGCATCGAATTCGTCTTTATAGTAGATGTCGGTTTCGTAGCGCGTACCGTAAACCAGCCAGATCTCCTTGCCCTGGCTGCGGTCGGGGCCGTCGGCCGGAAACAGCCACTGCAGATAAGCGCGCATGGGCGCAACGCCCGTCCCGGTTCCCACCATAATCGAATCCGTGATCGGCTCCTGGAGCACAAAATGTCCATGCGGACCATGAAACTGGATGGTCGCGCCGACGGGCAGATCGGGCAGGTCGGCGAGGTGATTCGAGAAGAACCCGTTCTCGACGCGATTCACGCACAACTCGAAATGGTTGGCGCTGGCCGCGGAGGCGATGGAGTAGGCGCGCGTCTGCTGTTTGCCGTTGCCGTCCATGGCCACTGCAGAGACAAACTGGCCGGGTTGGTACGGGAAGCTTTCTCTCCCCTCGACTTCAAAGAGGAAGTGGTAGCACTGGGCAACCTCAGAGATGCAGTCTTTGCGCAGAAGACGCGCCGTATAAAGCTCACGTGCCAAGGCATTTCTCGCTTTGCCGGGAAGTGGGGGTAATAGCTAACTACCTGAGGCCATTATAAGTTGCCGGGGTGCGGCTGCGCCATGTGCGCCCGCTGTAATCGCAGTCCAGCGGAGATTGCTGCCGCTCATTGCGCGTTCATCACCGGCACGATGAGCGACGAGTCGTGCCCCGGCCCTGAATAAATGGTGATGGTAGCCGTCTTGTAATCGCCCGCCTTGGCCTTCATGATGTTGGGCACGAAGGTCTGCGGATTGCGATCGTAGAGCGGAAACCATGTGCTTTGGATCTCGACCATCAGGGTATGACCTGCTTTGAAGACGTGATCCACGTCGTGCAGGCTGAATTTGTATTCATGGATTGAGCCCGGCGCGAGCGCAGTGGGGTGGTCGTATCCCGATAGATAGCGTCCGCGAAAAATTTCGGCGTTGGTCAGCAGCTGATAGCCGCGCATATTAGGATCGGGATCGTCGTCGGGATATTGGTCGATGAGCTTGACCACCATGTCATTGTCAGTGCCGGTGGTGGCGGCGAAGATGTCGGCAACCACTTCGCCGGTGAGCGCCAAATCGCCAGTGAGAGTGGGCAGCTTCCACACGGCAACGTCCTTGCGGCTGGTGACGAAGCGCTGGTCTTCAGTGAGCCAGTTGTACCACTGCGAGCCTTCAGAGTAAGTAGGTTGGATGGGCCGATGGCGGTAGGGAACCGGATCGGCCGGGTCGCTCAAATAGGAGGCCGCAACCTGTGCCTGGACATTATTTGCGCTCCAGGCGAGTGCGCCGTCGCCTGCTAGGTGGAGATTTTTCGGCTGCGACTGCGGAGGCGGAAATTTTGCGTAGTACTTCCATGTGTTGGAGCCAGTCTGAAAACTGGCCGTGTTCTGGAGATCGAATCCAGGCTCATCCTTTAGATAGTGCGCGAAAAACTTTGCCTCGATGCGCTGGCGGAACTCCTTGCCGATGGGCTCGCCGTAGTTGAGGCTTCCCAGGCGCCGCGACGATTGAGACCAGGAACCGTGACGCCACGGGCCGAGCACGAGGTAGTTCTCGTGGTTCTCATCGTGCGGTTCGAGCTTTGCGTATTCCTCCTGCGGCCCCCACATGTCTTCCTGGTCGTAGTAGCCGCCGACGGAGAGCGTGGGTACGGTGACGGAATTGAGGGCGTATTCCACGGCGCGCCCTGACCAGGTCGAGTCGTAGGGCGGATGTTCGAGGAAGAGCTTCCAGGTGGGCAGCACCTTGGCGCCGGACTGTTTGACATCCTGCGCGAAGTCGCCGCGCTCAAGAAAATAGTCGAAACCGTCCATGGGCTTGCCGTTCTTGTCTTCACCGTAGCTTACGTCGGTTTCTTCCTTGGTCGATTCGAGCCCCTTCACGTAGTCGTAGCCGTAGCTTTGGCGGAAAGCTCCATTGTGGAAGAAATCGTCGCCGATCCACACGTCGATCATGGGCGCCTGCGGCGAGATGGCTTTTACCGCCGGGTGGGGATCGATGCCGGCCATCATGGAGAGAAATCCGTCGTAGCTGGTGCCCACCACGCCCACGCGGCCGTTATTACCGGAAACATTTTTCAGGAGCCAAACGACGGTGTCGTAAGTATCGGTGCTCTCATCGATGGCCGTGGCGTTTTGGTGGTTGACGAGCGGGCGCATCATGATGAAGTTGCCCTGACTCTTGTAACGGCCGCGAATGTCCTCGATGACGAAGATGTAACCGGAGCGCGCGAGTTCGGGCCGGGCGGCAAAGGCCATAGCTCGATCGTATCGGCCAGCGCCGTAGGGCGTGCGTTCCAGCAGAAATGGAAGCGGCACGGCAATGTCCGACGGCTTGAGAATGACGGCGTGCAACGCGACGCCGTCGCGCATGGGAATCATGGCTTCAGTGCGCACGTAATCGTGAAAGAGGTGGTGAACCGGTTCGCCGGTGCGCGCGAAAATTTCGCTGGGCTCGCCGGAAAGGCAAAGGCTGGCCGCGCGGCCAGAAGCATCGAGCGTGAATTGGAAGGTGACTCCCGGCACAGCCGAATTTCCGGTTGAGCCAAATTCGGTGGCGGAGACGCCCTTTAGCTCGGTGGGTACGAGGCGCTCGGACTCAACAATCAGCTTGCCATCCTGTACGTAAAAGCTTAGTGGCGTGTCGGGTTCGGCTGCACGGGTGTATTCGCCGCTGAAGGCTTCCAGAGGCGCTGCCTCCTGAGCAATTGCGAACGTCCACGCGAAAGGGCAGAGAAGCAGGGCAAGAAAAAGGGCGATGAGCAGCGCGCGGCGGGAAGTCAAAATCGTCTCTCCAGGATTGATTGCGGGGAAACCGCTGTACAAGAGATTGTCTCAGATGCGGCCTGGCTGACTGCGGTAGGGATGACCAACCAAGCAGCGAGTTCGAACGACCTCATGAAGGAGTTTCATTGCGTTGCCGGCGAGCGCAGGTCCGGCCTGAGGTACGAAATCATGTGGTCAGGTACTCGATGGCGAATCAATGAACGTGTCCGTGATGCGTATGGCGGCCGCCCATTTCCTCAGGAGGCGCGACGCACCCTTCCAGTGCCGCGCAACCGACATGTTCAAACTGAATCGTCGTATGGCTGATTTCGAATCGCGCCCGCAATTCGTTGTTGAGCTTCAAGAGGATGCTCGCGCTTGCAGACGGTGGAATGTCGGCGATGGTGACATGACAGGCCAGCGCCCGCGACTGCGAACCGAGGCACCAGACGTGCAGGTCGTGTACGTTCACCACACCGTCCACGGCTTCCATCACGGAGCGGATCTGGAGCAGCGAAACCCCGCGCGGCGTGCCCTCAAGCAGGATATTCATGGTCTCGCGAACAATGCCGACGCTGGACCAGAGGATGAGAGCAGCGATCAGGAGCGAGAGCACGGGATCGATCCAATCCCGGCCGGTGAGCAGAATGCCCGCGCCGCCGGCGATTACCGCGGCTGTGGAAAGGGTGTCGCCGGCCATGTGCAGGAAGGCGCTGCGAAGATTCACGTCGCGCGCCACGCCCCAGAGCAGCGCTGCGATGACGCCGTTCATAGCCACTCCAATCCCTGCCACGATCATCATAGTCCGGGGTTCCACGGCGACGGGAACGCGGAGACGATGGACGGCTTCCACGCCGATCCACAACGAGATGGCGATGAGCGCGGCCGCGTTGATAAACGCAGCGATCACGCCGGCGCGCTGATAACCGAAGGTTCTGGCCTGGTCGGCCGGTCGAGCCTGAAAGTAAACTGCCGCAAAGCTCAACAGGAGGGCCAGGAAATCGGAGATGTTGTGTCCGGATTCCGACAGCAGCGCCAGGGAGTGGGCGCGGACGCCAGCGACGAAGGTGACGACGACGTAAG
>JASHYS010000147.1 GCA_030042915.1 Acidobacteriaceae bacterium | reverse complement strand
TTTTGGCCGCAAATCCGGCTCTTTTTGAGCCCTTTTTACCCCAGAATTTACCCCAAATTCGGCCACGCTGAGCGCGCCACTGACCAACCGCAGGAGAGCTGTGTCCCTCGGCCCGCAATGCAGCGAATCCCCGCTTCTGCGGTGGGTTTTGCTAACCCGCTCCCGTGCTCCCTTGCTCCCTGTCTCTACCGCACGATCGCAAACGTGAAGATCTTGCCCGAGGTCGGTGCAGTCTTCGACGAAGCGTCCACCGGCTCCAGAAATCCGAACTCGCCCTCGCCGATATCCGATCCCAGATCGATCTCGTACGCTGACGGCCCAATCTGCTTGCCGTTGAAATCCACCACGTCGCGGAGAGCGCCCGTCGTCTCCTTCTGGAGTCCTCCCTCGGCGTACAGGAACTGGCGGTTGCTCCCGGAGACGTGGAAGCGAAAGAGCATATAGTCGTTGAGGCTGCGTCCCTCGGGCACATGGACGATGAAGCTCACCGGAGCTGTCAGCACCAGGCGGCTGCGCATGCCGCCCAGAACGCCGTCCAAATCCTGCTTCACCAGCGTCGCCGAGGCGATGTGCTTCACCGCGCCGCCGGCCTCGAAGATGACCACCTCGGTTGGCAGCGGCTGCCACGTTCCGCCGCTGTCCTTATAGTAGGCGCCAATTTGATCCACGCCCGGCGGCATCGGAGCCGGCGGAGGCGGTGGCGCGGCCGCGTCGCCGCCTCCCGAGGGCGAGTTCTTGGCTACCACGGCTGCAATCACCTTGTCGCTGGCGCCGGCCTGCTTGAGCGCGATTAAAGCGTCGGGCGACGTGTCGTAGTTTCCCGTGTTGGCATTGACGGTGGCGACGATCACGTCGTCAGACAGTCCCGCCCTCACCATTTTGATGATGGAGTTGTTGTTGAGAGCCTGAGCCGCCAGCAGCGGGCAAAGCGCCAACAAAAGAATGCCGAGCAGAGTTTTCCGCATGCAACTTCTCCTTGGTCAGGAAACACAGGTCGGGGACATGACCGCGATGTTCGTATGTTAGCGGAAACAACAGCATGCGGCGCGCCTGCGTCCGGCAAGTGTTTCTCGAAAGTAACGGCCGCGAAAGGGGCATAGCCGCCTAACACTGAGTCAGCATTGTCCCGCTGACTCGCGGATGCGCTTACCTGCCTGGCCCGGTTGTTCCACCCTCAAGTTCGCGCTCGGAGAACTTCCGCGTGGGATCGAAGCGCTTCGCCGCCAATTATTTTGGAGCGGGCGCGGAAGCCGGAGCTGGCGCAGCTGCGGGCGTCGATTGCGGAGACGGTGTCGTTGCGGGTACAACAGCTCCCACCGCCTCAAGCTCGGCATCCAAGTGAATGCTGCCGCCTGTCACGTCGAGCTTGCGGCTCCATTCCGCATATCCGTTCTTCTTGACTGTGATCTGGTGGGTCCCGGGCTTGGCGGTCACCGTCGACGGGGTATTACCAACAAAGTTGCCGTCGACCTCGATATCGGCCCCGGGAGGAGATGATTCGACGATGAGGCTGGCCTGAGACTCAGGCGCAGCCGCAGCCGGCGGCGCAGGCGGAGCCACGCCGAATCTTGTCATGTCAAGGTGCACGTCGCCTTCGACGAATGCCGTAACCTCAGTGCCATCTGGGATCGTAATGTCCTTCCCGTGCATGAAAAGAAAGAGCGGAGCGGCGGGGAAGAAGACGATGGAAGTCGCGACGATGGCGCCCGTCATCGCGCCCACGTGACCCCCGCCCTTCGCATCCTGGGTGGCGCGAAGCGCGCATTTTTCCTGGTCGGCGAGGCGCGCGTAGGTGATGCTGATGTCGAGCTTGCCGCCGCGGCCCATACTCTTCCTCGGATAGGCGTCGGTCACGGTCCCGATCGCTGTGGCGCCCTTGGGCAGGACGACCACGTCGTCGACCTTCACCTCTTCGACCACCTCGAACGGAACTTCCTGACCGGTCTTTGCGCTGGCCGAGGACATGGTCTCACTGATGCGGAGCTTGATGGGAGTTCCGTCCATGAGAGTGTGCGGTTGCGGCGGACGAGCGGGCACAGTTGCCGCGGCTTGAGAGTCAGGGGCGGGGTTGGCAGGGGTGGGCGAGGGAGCTTGCTGTGCTGCGAGCCAAGAGCAAGAACCAAGGACGACAACCGCGGGAAAACACCTAAGCATTGAAGCTTCTCCTTTGCATTTTCGGAACTAACGAAAGTGCCCAAGTGGGAGCATTAAGCATCATCAGCCGGCGCGGCAGTTTGCGCAACAGCCCATTGGTTGCGGTGAGGCGTATTGCGGCGAGGATTAGCGATCGACGCCGAAATCGTAGATCACAACTTGCGTGCCAGTGGCTTTTCCCGCCCCTTCCGTCGCCACGAGGAATGCGTACTCGCCCAGCCCCAGACTCTCATTCGGCGTAACTTTGTAGATGCCCGACCTGATTCTCTGCGAAGTGAACGAGAAGCTCTTCTTCTGGTCTGTGCCCACATTGGCGCTGGCAAACCCCATCTTCGCAACCTCGGTCTCGCGGTGGTCCTTCTTTTCTTCAAGGATCAACAGCGAGAACTGGTTGGGGCTCGAAATCATGTCTGTGCCGCCAAAGCTGCCCAGGCCGCTCATCTCAGGAAAGTACATGAAGAAGACAGGTCGCGAGTCGGATGTCCGTGTTGGCGCATGCGCTCCTGGGATCTCCGCTTTCAGCTTGGCCTTCGCGATCCCGTAGGAGAAGGCCATGCCGGCCATATTGGTGGTCTTTACTCCTGCTTCACCGGCGCGATCGATGAACACCATCTTGTGCCTTCCGTCTGGCGTTGTCGTCATCAGGTAGACGCCGATATCGTGGGGCGAATTGGGGTCGTCCGGGTCAGGCGTGCCTGCAGGCTGAGCAGCCGCAACTGGAGCAGCGGGCGCCGCCGCGGGAGGATTGTGCCGCGTGATGATCGCGGCCACCACCTTGTCACTCACACCGCCCGCCTTCAGCGCCACCAGGCCGTCCGCAGTCGTGTCAAAGCTGCCGGGCTGCGAATCAATTGAGGCGATGATGATGTCGTCCGACAGCCCAGCCTTTGCCATCTTGACGATGGCGTCGTTATTCAGCATCTGTTGAGCGAGGAGGAACGGGCAGCAAACCAGGAAGAGGA
>JASHYS010000146.1 GCA_030042915.1 Acidobacteriaceae bacterium | reverse complement strand
GGAATCCGCGAGCGTCACGTGTTGGCCAAGGGGCTGGGCGTGAGCGACATGTGCGTGGAGGCGGCGAAGAGGTGCCTGGCCGCGCGCGGCATCGGGCCGGAGGATCTGGAAGCCATCATCGTGGGCACGGTCACGCCCGACATGATGTATCCCAACACGGCTTCGCTGGTGCAGAACAAAATCGGCGCGCACCATGTATGGGGTTTCGATGTTTCCGCCGGCTGCTCGGGATTCACCTACGCACTGCAGGCGGGCGTAGCGATGGTGGAAAGCGGCATGCACTCCCGCGTCCTGGTTTGCGGCGCCGACGCCAACACGCGCATGACCGACTATACCGATCGCGCTACCTGCGTGCTGTTTGGTGACGGCGGCGGCGCGGTGCTGGTTGAGCCGGCAGCCGAGGGCGAGATCGGCTTCATCGACGCGCTCAACGAAATCGATGGCTCGGGCGGCGTGAGCCTGAACATGCCCGGCGGCGGCAGCTTGAACCCGGCCACTCACGAAACCGTCGACAAGAAGATGCATTACATCCACCAGGACGGGCCCGCGGTGTACAAATTCGCGGTGCGCAAAATGGCCGAACTCACCGCCGCGCTGCTGGAGCGCAATGGCATCAGCGGCAAGGAGCTGGGCTGCTTCATTCCTCACCAGGCCAACCTCCGCATCATCCAGTCGACCGCGGAACGGCTGGGTATGCCATCGGAGCGAGTCATCGTCGATATCGACAAGTACGGGAACACCTCGTCGGGCACCATTCCTCTGGCCATGGGAACGGCCATCAAAGAAGGCAAGCTGAAAAAAGGCGACCTAGTGCTGCTGGCGGCTGTGGGTGCGGGCTTCACGGTGGGAACGATCTTGCTGCGTTGGGAAATCTGAAAGCTAACAACTAACAGCGAAAAGCTGGCAGCAAGCGGCTCATCCGTCTTATACTGTGCTCCACCGCGGGAGGTTCCGGCCCCGGTGAAGCAGACAACGCGGAGGTCGCCATGCACGTAGCATTGACCGCCAGGAAAGGTAAGATCTCCCGGGCTTTGCGTGCGCAGGCCGAGGAAGGAATGGAGCGCATCGGCCGCGTGCTGGGCCGAAACGCACGCGCCAGCATCACTTTCAGCACGCAGAGACATCTGCACACCGTTGAATTGATGGTGCAGGCGCGGATGCAGAAATTCGCTGCCACGGGCAAGGCCGACACGCCGGTGGCCGCACTGCGCGAAGCCGTGGCCCATGCGGAGCACCAGGCTCACCGTTACCGCGACAGGCGCCTGGTGAGCAAGCGCCTGCCCAAGGTGGAAAAAGTCCTCACCGCTCCGCCGGTGGCGCGCCCCAAGGCACGTGCACCGGAGCCGGAAGCCGAGCCGGGAGAAACTGACAACACGCAGCTGGGGGTGCGAGCACGCGCGTCCATCGCCGTGCACTCATTTCCCGCGCACGCCGCGGTGGTGGAACCGCACATTCTCAAGAATGGCGAAGCCATCGCCTTGGGACCGATGACCATCGAAGAGGCAGTCAAGGACGCTGAGTTTCGCGACCGCGATCTGCTCATCTTCCGCACGGCAACGGGAGACATGTTTGTCCTGCACCGGCGGCGCGACGGCCAGATGGAACTGGTAGAAATCCCATAGCTAGCCCGGAATCGTAAAGCTTTCGCACCCGTTCATCTGCTCAGCGTGGTCGTCTTGCATTGTAATTACAGAGCGGCCGGGTGCGAAGTGTGGCAACTCAATTGCTTCCAACGGTTTGCCAGACTTTGGTTGCACCCGCTGACCGATTTTGGGGATGGCTGAAAAGGTACTCCCCGCTTACCATCAAAAGCATTGGGGATCACTGCATTCACTCGTCCGGATTTGAGCCGGATTCAAGCCAGCACGCGCTGACACCGTGGGCGCTTCGCAGGGAAGGATGGGGATTGGACTTCCAGGAAAACGCGAGCTCCCACTTGCAGCGGCAAGTTCTCGACAGCCTGCCGGTTCTGGTTTTTCTTGAGCGCGCAGGCAAGATTATCTTCGCCAATGCCGAAGCGCGACAGTTGTTGGACCTGGCCGAAGGGGAGTCGATTTCCCGCCCCGTCGAAGAAGTGTTGTGGGGGCTCTTTCCCGGCACCGCGGAGCCGCAGACACGATTGACGGGAACCGGCCGCAGCAGCCCCTTTCATGCCACACTTCCTGCCAAGAACGGCCGCCTGATTCCCGTCGAGGGCACCTACAGCATTCTCGATCCCGTGCAACGCGACGCCGTGATCGTCGCCCACTCCATCGAACCGGGAAATGCTCCCAAATCGCGCCTCATGGAGGATGTGCTGGCCAGTCTTCCTGAAGCCGTCGCCATCGAGCACCAGAACCATGTGCTCTATTCGAACCCCGCCTTCACGCGCATGTTTGGCTACTCGCAGGAAGACGCCAGCGGCGTTAGTTTGCGCGAGTTGATCGTGCCCGAAACGCGTCTCAACGAGAACGCAGCCCTGCTGAAAGCGGTTGACGAGCACGGTTCGGTGATGGTGGAGACAGTGCGTGCCAACAAGGCCGGCGAACTGGTGGATGTAAGCCTGCAGATGGCGCCGCTGCTCGTGGGCGGCGACAAATTGGGCTACGTTTACACCTTTCGCGACATCGGCGAGCGTAAGCAGACTGAAGAGAGACTGCAGCACGACGCCATGCACGATGTTCTCACCGGATTGCCCAACCGGGCGCTGTTTCTCGACCACCTCAACCTGACATTCAGCCGGCGCCTGCGCAATCGCGATTACGGTTGCGGCGTGCTGTTTCTCGATCTCGACAAATTCAAGGAGATCAACGATAGCCTCGGCCACGCCGCCGGCGACGTGATGCTGGCGGAAGTTGCCGCGCGGCTGCGTACCTCGCTGCGCCCGCAGGACTCTGCCGCCCGCCTGGGAGGCGATGAATTTGCGGTCCTCGTCGAAAACATTCTCACCGCCTACGATCTTGAGATCGTGGCCGGCCGTATTCTGCGCGAAATGGAACGGCCGTTCGAAATTTTCGGGAACGCCGTCGGCGCCGGCGCCAGCATCGGCGCGGCCATGGCCGGACCGGATCACACCACTCCCGAGCTGCTTCTGCGCGACGCGGACTTTGCTATGTACCGCGCCAAGCAAAGCGGTGGCGGCCGTTACGAGATTTTCGATAAGCATCTCGAAGTGTGCGTCTCAAGCCAGCAGGAGCGGGAACGCCAGCTTCGTTCCGCGCTCGACAAGCGCCAGTTCACCTTCCAGTTCCAGCCCATTTACCGTTTGGCCAACGGCAGGCTGCAGGGCTTCGAGTGCTTCCTGAGCCTGCTTCGGCCAGATGGTTCCATCGAAAACTCTCCCGATCTGCCGGCCGTCGCCGAAGAAACCGGCCTTTCCGTCGCCATGGGACAGGAGACGCTCGAAGCCGTATGCTCGCAGCTCCACAGCTGGAGCAGCCAATTGCCGCATAACGACCTCGCAGTGTCGATCAACCTGACGCGGCGCCAGCTCTATAATCACGATCTGATTGCGCAATTGCGCAATGCCCTCGCCGCCACTGGTGCCGATCCCTCCCAGCTGGTGTTTGAAGCGCCTGAGAGCGCCTTCAACGAAAATCCCGATGCCGCTGTCGCTATCCTGCAGCGCCTGACCGACTGCCGGGTGCGCGTGTCGATCGACGATTTCGGAAGCAGCCTGGCGCCGTTGAATTACCTTGTGCAGCTGCCTGTATCGATGGTCAAACTCGCTCCCCGCCTGACGTCGGCCGTGGTCTCGGCAGGCCGCCAATTGGCTATGCTCGAGGCGCTCATTCGCCTTGCCAATACGCTTGACGTTTTGGTGGCCGCGCAGGGAATCGAGACACGGGAGCAACTGAGAGCACTGGCCCGCATGGGTTGTGCCCTCGGACAGGGTCCGCTGCTCTCGCCCCCGCTCAATCCGGCGCAGGCCCTTGAACTCGCGCAGGTGGGCTTTCGGGCGTTCGCTGCAGGCGATTGAGCAGCCGCGCCTCCCCGTGGGCTTGACCGTTCGAACTCCCTGCCGTTATAGCTTGACCTAATGGTTGTCCGCAAACCCAAGCGCCAATCGGCAGAACCTAAAGCTGCACGCCTGCGCCAGTCGGCATATAAACCAGCCAAGCAACTCGTCATTGTGACCGGGATTTCCGGCGCGGGGAAAGCCTCGGCGCTCAAAGCCTTTGAAGATCTCGGATTCCATTGCGTCGACAATCTGCCGCTGGAGCTGCTGCCCGATTTCGCTATCCTGGTCAGCAAATCATCCGAGGTCGAAAAAGCTGCCATCGTGGTCGACGTCCGCGAGGGCCCGACCCTCGATCGCCTTCCCGAGATTCTCAAAGGCGTAAAAAAGCTGCTGCGTACGCGGGTCGTCTTTCTCGACGCCCAAGACGGCGTTCTGGTCCGCCGCTACTCTGAGACGCGGCGGCCGCACCCGCTCGGCCAGAGCGAGACGGTGTGGCGCTCCATCGTTGAAGAGCGCCAACTGCTCGATCCCATCCGCAACGTGGCCGACACGCTCATCGACACCTCCAACTTCAACGTGCACCAGCTGCGCGCCGACATCCTGGCGCGTTTCGGTGGCGAAAAAGAGACGCGGCGCCTGCTCGTCTCCTGCCTCAGCTTCGGATTCAAAAACGGCGTGCCGCTCGATGCCGATATGGTCTTCGATGTCCGCTTCCTGCCCAATCCGCACTTCGTGCCCGAATTCCGCAAGAAGACCGGCCTCGATCCCAGGGTCGCCAATTACGTGCGTGGCTTTCCGCAGACGCGGGAATTCCTCGATCGCGTCACCAAGCTGATGCTGTATCTGCTGCCGCACTACATTGAAGAGGGCAAGAGCTACCTGACCGTAGCTTTTGGCTGCACGGGCGGCCAGCACCGCAGCGTAATGATGGCCGAGGAGCTCGCCCGGCGGCTGGAAAAGGCCGGCTATCAGGTGAAATCGCTACACCGCGATATTGTGCGCTGAGGGCGTGCGCCATTCCGCACTCAGTGGACAGGCAGATCGTCGAGCCAGCGTGTGAGCGCATCGACAAATTGCCGGTCGGCGTTCGCGTCTGTTCCCAGCCAGACCAGCATTTTTCGCGCACTCACCCTCCGATATGCTTCCGGCTCCGTGGGTTGAGCGCGATCTCCAGCTCGCATATTCCTGCCGAACCACAGGAGAGGAATGCGCAAAACTTCAGCCGGGGCATCCAGATCGTACCGGTCGCGCACCAGCAACCGTGCCGGAACCAGACGCGCGCGTGCATCAGCGAAGACCGAATCCATCGGACTCGTAAGCGGGAATTCCAAGATCACGCCGGCCAATTCCGGATGAGCAGCAGCCATTTCCAGCGCCAGATTGGCGCCCAGACCGGCGCCGTCCAGAATAATCGTTCCGCGATCAATGTGCCGGGTTCCGGTTAGGTATTCGAGCGCCCACTCGGCATCCTCGCGCCAGTGCGCCTCGCTGGGCCGCGCAAACTGGCTTTGCCCATAACCGCGATAATCGAAGGCCAGCACGTTGACACCTGCACGGTGCAATCGTGCGAGCGCGTCCACGGTGTCTCCCAGATTTCCCTCCTGCCCGTGCAGGAAGAGTACGGTGAAGCGGGCGAACGCCGAGCCGTTCGGGGCTGGAATCCACCAGCCCGCAATGCGCGGCGTGCCGGCCTCTGTCGATGCGAACCCGACCGCATCGTAAGCCATTCCCGCACTCGCCGGTGTGCGCGTGACCACGGCTGCCGGGTGATAGAGCAACTGCCAGCTCCCTTGCCAGAAGAGCAGGCATAAAGCTCCCCACGCGCAAAAAACCGCGGCCAGCAGCGTCCACGCCATTGCGCTCAAAAGCCAACGGCCCGAAACACGCGCCGGATGCGGTTTCCGATCGGGCCCGGGCTGCTGCCTGCTGTCGCCGGCTCCGCTGGCCGCGGGCTTGCGCTGCTCACTGCGCGACCGTCTTTTCTTGCCTGCCATGAATGCGTTTTGCGAGCTCTGCGATGAAGAAGCCCGCAATCAATTCCATGCTAAACATACCGCCCAGCGAGCCGATGGAAAGCGCCCGGGTGTATAGTTTTTCTTGGTTTCCGAAATCGTTTACGAAAACGAGGGCAAGATGGCATCAGGGAAGCAGGAAATCGCGAAATTGGCGGCAAATGAGGTGCTTTTGGTCACCGGCGGCGACCTGCGCCAATCGGCCAACCGCGTGTGCTGGCCGGCGCAGCGCGACATGGAAGAAAAACTCACAACGGCATTCGCGAAAAAAGGTTTCAAGCTCATCCGCGCTCACGCCTACAACGAACAGGAAAAACACGGATTCATCTGGTCGCAGCGCATGGGGATGGATGTTTTTGAGACGATTCCTTCCAAGGCCAGGCTGGTTTTCGCCACTGCGGCCTGGCAATACAGCCATCATGTGCTTCCCGGCTTGCGCAGCCATCAGGGCCCCATCCTCACTGTTGCCAACTGGTCGGGGCAGTGGCCGGGACTCGTCGGCCTGCTGAATCTGAACGGCTCGCTCATCAAGGCCGGCAAACGCTTCTCGTCCATCTGGAGCAAGGACTTCACCGACGCATTTTTCTCGAAGGCGTTGGACGAATGGCTTCGCGACGGCCGTATCACCCACGATCTTTCGCACGTTCACACGCTCGAGCTGGGCAAGCTGCCCGCTGAAAGCGCCAAGCTCGGCGCCGAGCTCGCCACCAACCTGCGCGCGCGCAAGGCCATCATGGGCGTTTTCGACGAAGGCTGCATGGGTATGTACAACGCCATCATCGATGACGAGCTCATGAATCCAGCCGGCATTTTCAAGGAGCGCCTGAGCCAGTCGGCGCTGGTGGCCAAGATGCGAACCGTGTCTGACGCGGAGGCGAAAGCTGTTTACGAGTGGCTGGTGAAGAAGGGTGTCAAATTTGCATTGGGCAAGGACTCCACCAACGAGCTCACGCTCGACCAGGTGCTGGAACAGTGCAAGATGTACATCGCCGCTCTGCGCATCGCCAGGGAGTTTGGTTGCGACGCCATCGGCATTCAGTATCAGCAGGGATTGAAGGATATGGCACCAGCTTCGGACTTGGCCGAGGGATTGTTGAACAATGCCGAGCGGCCACCGGTTCTTGCCGAGGGCGGCAAAGAGGAGTTGTATGCCGGCGGCCCGCTTCCGCACTTCAACGAGGTGGACGAATGCGCCGGAGTGGATGCGCTGCTCACCAACAAATGCTGGAGCGCGCTGGGCCTCGATCCCTCGACGACGCTGCATGATGTGCGCTGGGGCGAGCACTACAAGGGCGAGAGCGCCAATGGCTCAGGGAAGAGCGCCGCCGGCTCAGGCAACTCTGGCAATATCGACGCCTTCGTCTGGCTGCTGCAGATTTCCGGCGCGGCGCCGGCCAATCACCTTGTCAACGGTTACGCGGGCGCCACCAGCGAGCGACAGCCGGCCATGTACTTTCCGCTCGGCGGCGGAACGCTGAAGGGGATTGGCAGGCCCGGCGAGATTGTCTGGAGCCGCATTTTTGTTGAAGGAGGCGCGCTGCACTGCGACCTCGGCCGCGGTACGGTGATCAGCCTGCCCGCTGCCGAAACTGAGCGCCGCTGGCGCGAAGTCACCACCCAATGGCCCATCGTGCACGCCATCCTGCACGGCGTGAGCCAGAACCAGATGATGGCCCGGCACCGCGCCA
>JASHYS010000145.1 GCA_030042915.1 Acidobacteriaceae bacterium | reverse complement strand
CTGCGGCTGCAGGTCGTCGACGATCTCCTGGATGATCTCAGGCAGCTCGAATGCGGAGAAATCCCGGCCGGCGGTGGAAACGCCTGATTGCATCTCCAGTTCAATGTCGCTCAGGAGCTTTCGAATCTGCTCAAGACGCTCGTTCATGTTGGAAAGAATTCTACGCCCCTCCCAAGCCGGAGGGTGGGAATTTTTCTTCGCGTTTTTTGACAGGGTTTGATCGGCTTCTGTGCAGGAAAACGCTATGCTCATACCCATGGATGGCTTGAATATGGAACCGGCGCTGAGCACTCCCCCGGAACTGAAAGACGTGCTTGCCGAGCTCTCGGCGCGCGAGCCAATCTTTCACCGGCCCGAATTCGGAACCTCACGCGCGGATTTTGAGCGCATGACCGCTGAAGACTTTTGGGAGACGGGTGCGTCGGGCCAGCGATATTCCAGAAGTTGGGTGCTCGATGAACTCGAGCGGCGCTTCGCCGTTCCGCATGAGGACGTGTGGGAGACGCGCGATTTCTGCTGCCGCCGGTTGGCGGGCGATGTTTATCTGCTGACCTATACGTTGCTGCAGGATCGGCGGCGCCTCACGCGGCGCGCCACCATCTGGCAGCGCACCGCGGAAGGTTGGAAGACTGTGTATCACCAGGGAACCATCGTGCAGGATGCCTGAGCCACCTGTTGCGCCTGAGGCTTCGCCCTATTCCACCGGGGTTGCGGTCACCACAACCTGCATGCCGCCTTTGGTGTCGACATCATCTGAAGTAAAAACCATGGTCGGCTTGCCGATGGGGATCAGAACAGGGCCTTGCCACCGATTCTGGCGCACCACCGGCTCCGTGATGCCATTTTCGCCGCCAAAGCGCACGTTGGAGCCCACACCGCTGATTTCCGCCTTCAGATCCATCGCCAGCTTGTTGCTTGTCTCCCGCACCTCGCTCACATCGAAGCTCACGCCCACGTCCTGATACTGGAATTGCGTGTTTGTCTGTGGATTGCCGCCACTGGTTAAGAAGGACCCGGTTGCGATGGGGATCCTTGACCCGATGCGAACCGAATCGTGCTCGTCATGCATCGTGCTCACCGTGCAGGAATAAGTGCGGCTGTTCACCGGCTTGCCGTCCTCGCCGATTTCCTTCACCACAAGGTCGAGGTGATAGTAGTGCACCGGCGGTTGGGGAGCCTTCGCGGCTTCCGGCGGTTTGGGGGCGGCTGGCTGGTCGCTCTGAGCAAACGCTCTGGCGGCGAATGGCAGCGTGAGAAGCAGTAAACACGAAACGGCGATCTTGCGCATGGTGTTCTCCTTAGTTCGTGCCCGGTTGGGGCGGTTCGAGGGGCGGAATCTGGATGGGAGCAATGTGGAGGTCGGTAATCGCAATGGGCTCATCGGCTTGTTTTTGAGCCGCGACGAAGGAATCGCGCGCGGCGTCGGGCGCCTGGGTTGCGAAATCGACGAGAGCGCGTTCCTGGGATGAAAGCGGGCGCGGCGTAGGAAAGAACTCCTGCTTGGGCAAAGCGGCGGCCATAAGCCTCCCGGCGGCATGTTCCGGCCGGACGCGTTGCGGCGATTTGCTGGCGGGTTGCGGGGGCCGCGGGGCAACACTGACCGTTTCATTGGGGCCGGCCGTTTCCTTGGAGCGGGCTCCTTCTTTCGGCGCCGGCTGCAACGTTGGCGTGTTGCGAGCGTTTGACTGCGGCGCGTGCCCAGGCCTGGTGTGCATAAGGGTGAAGATGAGCAACATGCAGGCGGCAGCGGCGAGTGCGGCTGCCCAAACCACTCTGCCGAGGCGCGGCGTGCGCGCACGCTCGGCGATGCTCGCCAGAATTCGCCGCTCGAGGCCCGAATCGGCGTTGGCGTAGGTGCCCAGCGCCGCGTCGATCAGGCGATCGAGATGCAGACCCTCAGTGTCTCTGTCTTCATGCATGCGGCGCCTCCTCGAGCGCGCCCAGCTTGCGGCGCAGCAATTGCCGGGCGCGTTGCAGGCGTGTGCGCACCGTTCCCTCGGGTACGCCCAGGATGCGGCCGATTTCCCGCGAGTTGAGTTCATCGAAGGCGGAGAGAACCAGCGGCACACGCAGTTCTTCAGGGAGCGCATCGATCATGGAATGAACCGCTGCATGGTGGTCGGCGGCGAGTAGAATTTGTTCGGGGCCGGGCTGGGCCGAGGGCTGTTCGGGCAGATCGTCATTGGCGGTGAAGAGCGAGTGGGCCGCCTGCGCAGCATGAGGGCGGCGATCGACGGCAACTCGCCACGCCACGCGAGCCAGGAAGGCGCGCTCGTTGTCGACTTTCTGCCATCCGCGATTGCGGTAAAGCTTCAAGAACGTCTCCTGTACTACGTCTTCGGCGTCAGCCGCGTTGAGCAGGACAGAGTAGGCCACGCGGAAGACGAAGCGCGCCTGGCGCTCGACCAGCGCAGTAAACTCAGCCTCTTCATCGTCGGCCAAGACGTGCGCGCCCCCTCGCGGCCTGACGCCAACAAACTGTGCGGCACACAAGGAGCTGCCCCGCGCTTTCGCCGCCTCTCCAGACGCTAAGACGGCGCACGGGCTTCGGGTGTTCGGATATTTTCGCAGTGAAGGCGCAGGCTGCATGGCATCAATTCGGCGAGGGCTGCTCCGCGTGATCGATGACGAGGACGTCGACAGGGGCAGTGGCGGGTTCGAGCTTGAGGCCAAGCTGCTCCTCGACGGCGGTGAAGATGGACGGGCCGCCGGCGAGCGGCGAGTCGGCGGGAGTATCGTCGGGTGTCCAGCGGAGCTCAAAATCGTAGCGGCCGGCGAGGCCAGTCTTGTCGATGACGTAGCGGCCGGTGGGACCTTCGAGGATGTTTCTGATGTCGCTGATTGTGCAGTCGTGCTCAACGCGTAAGCCGTTGCCCACGGACTTGGGGGTACAGCGCCGGGGAGGCGCGATCGCGGGTGATGTGGGGCTGCCGGCGGCCATGGGCGCGGCCGGCACGGACTCCTTCATCTTCAGGCCTCCTTTGGCGAGGACGATGTTGTAAACCGGGAGGTTGCGTGTCTCATGGTGGACGTGGAGCTGAAAGCGGTCGGCGAGCACGGGTTGCAGCATGTCAGCGAGCTGGCGTGGGGAGAGCGGCGTGGCAGGCAGATCGGCGGGATCGATTTTGGCATCGAGGTCGAAGAGGTCGGAGTCGCCCGGCAAAGGATTGCCAAGGATGGGTTTCAGCGAGAGATTGTATGCAGTCATGATGAAGGCAAGAAGCGGCCTGGCGACGAAATGACAGTGGTCAACAGAGCAACCCTCGATTCCTGCTCCTCCCGATGCGTTGCCATGCCGCTTGATCGAGACGATGGTAAAGGCGAGCGGTTTGCCGGATGGGGTAATTGGCGGCGGGGGGCCCGATTGCGCAAGGGCAAGTGGGGCGGCAAGAGTGAGAGTCGCGGCTGCAAGCGTACAGACGAATTGGTTGCGCCGCGCGATGAGGGCACTTTGCGCTGGTGTCATCCGAGCCTCAGGTACACACATTAAGACGGCGCACGTGAGCGCGGCGTTCGCGAATCTTTCTCCACGGGGCGCGGCGAATCGCGGAGACGCGTGCTGTTCAGCGCGTCACGACGGCCAGGGCAAAGCCGTCGAGCCCCTTGACGCCGACGGTTTGCAGTGCGGCGGCGCTCAGGCGCGGGTTAGAAGCCAACATCTCAAGGCAGCGGCGCGTGCCTTGGATGTCGGCCTCCGGGCTGCCGGCCTCGATCACATGGCCGTGACGGGCGACGTTGTCGACAACGATGAGCGTGCCGCGGCGCGAGAGCTTAACTGCCCAGCGAAGGTACTCGGGATTATTTTCCTTATCGGCGTCGATGAAGATGAGATCGAAAGGGCCGGAACTCTTCAGCGCCGGGAGGGTCTCGAGTGCGGCGCCGACGCGCAGATCGACGCGCTTGAGCATGCCGGCGCGGCGCAGATTGGCGCGAGCAATGGCGGCGTGGCGCGGCTCAAATTCAAGGGTGGTGACGCGGCCGCCGCGGGGCAGGGCACGGGCCATCCAGATGGTGGAATAGCCGCCGAGCGTTCCGATTTCCAGTACGCGCTTGGCCTGCGTGAGCTGAACGAGCACGTGAAGGAACTTGCCCTGAAGCGGTGTTACGTCGATGGCGGGCAATCGGCCTTTGCGGTTGGCCTTGAGCGCGGCATCAAGGAGCGGATCGGAGGGAGCCAGGAGAGCGCTGAAGTAACGATCGACCGCGGTCCAGAGCGATTTAGAGTTCTTTCTCATGGATATTGAGCTTGCAGCTGGTAGCTCGTAGCCCGCAGCTTGTGGTCTGTCGTTCTTCCCTAATCCCTATTCCCTGCCTTTTTCACTTCTCCCGCGCGACAACGAAGTCGGGGATCCAGAGGAGGGCGCGCTTGAATTCGGTGTCGGCGAGGGGGTTGAGAGCCTGGCGCGATTGCTCGGCGTAGCGGTCAGCGGCGGCCATGGCGTATTCGACCGAGCCGTTGCGCACCAGGATTTCGCGAATCTGCTGGCGGCTGATGTTCTCAAAGCTGCGATCGTCGAGCACGCGGCGGATGGCCTTGCGGTCGGCGGCGGTGCCGTGGTCGACGGAGTGAATCACCGCCAGCGTGGCCTTGCCTTCGCGCAGGTCGCTGGCCACGGGCTTGCCCAGCACCTCTTCGTTGGCGGTAAGGTCGAGCACGTCGTCGACGATCTGGAAGGCCAGGCCGACGGCGCGGCCGAACGTGGCCAGGGCGGTTTCCTCAGCGTCAGTAGCGTCGGCCAGCACCGCGCCCAGGCGCATGGAAATGGAGAAGAGGCAGGCGGTTTTGCGGAAGATGAGGTCGTAATACTCGGCTTCGGATACGGTTTTGCCCAGTTTCTGAATCTGCAGCAGCTCGCCTTCGACCATCTGCTGGGTGAGACTGATAATCAGATCGAGAACGCGCAGATTGCGTTCTTCGAGGGCTACTTTGAAAGCCTGCATGTAAAGCCAATCCCCGGCGAGCACACATTTCTCGTTGCCCCAGGTGGTATTGGCTGAAGGGCGGCCGCGGCGGGTATCGGCGCCATCGATGATGTCGTCGTGAACCAGCGTGGCGGTGTGCAGCATTTCCACGACTGCGCCAAGACGGATGGCGCTCTGGCCCGAGAAGCCGAGCTGATGGGCGGCGAGAAGCAGCAGCGAGGGGCGAATGCGTTTGCCACCGCCTTCGCGCAGGTATTCTGCGATTTCGGTAATGGTGCTGACGCTGGATGCGGCGTCCCGGCCCAGCTCCTGCTCGATGGCGACGAGGTCCTCGCGCAGGAGTTCAAAAACCTCTCTGGCCGTGGCAATGGTGGCTGTGCTCAAAGTGTCCCGATTTTAGAACATTTGCAAGGAAAAGGCGATTGCTTCCTATCCGGCCCGATCCCCGATTTAATTCCAACACCACGGGCCCTTGCGGCGGCACGGGACCGGGCAGCCTTTTCAGTTGGTGCGGTAATTCGTGAAATTCAATTCCAGGCCCAAATCCTTGCCGCGCAGCATGGCAATAATGGCCTGCAGATCGTCACGGTCCTTACCCGAGATTCTCACGCTGTCGCCCTGGATGCTGGCCTGCACTTTCTTTTTCGATTCTTTCACCAGGCGCACAATCTCCTTGGCTTTTTCTATGGGAATGCCCTGCTGCAGGCTGATCTTCTGGCGCACGCTCTGGCCTGCGGCGGGCTCGATTTTGCCGTAGGTGACGTTTTTCAGCGAGACGCCGCGCTTCACCATTTTCTGGGCCAGGATGTCTTTGACGGCCTCGAGCTTGTATTCGTTGCTGGAGGCGAGCTGAATGCTGTCGTTGCCTTCAAGGTTGACTTCAGAGCGAGTGTCTTTGAGGTCGAAGCGCTGGCGAATTTCTTTCATCGCCTGATCAATGGCGTTACGGACTTCCTGAATGTCGACTTTGCTGACGATGTCGAACGAGTTGTCGAGAGCCATGGCGATCTTTCCTCGCTGGGCCGGCTGAAGGCCGGAACGCCGGTGGAACGATATCAGTTTCCCACGCCAGGCCGCAGATGAAAAAGCCGGTTGAAGTTTTGCGTCGTGACGGCGGCAAGCTCAGACTCGGAAACGTTGAGGAGCCCGGCGAGCGTTTGGGCGGTTTGAACCACAAAGGCGGGCTCGTTGCGCCGGCCGCGCAGGGCTGCGGGAGCAAGCCATGGCGCATCGGTTTCGACCAGGATGCCGTCGAGCGGCATGCGGGCGGCCACATCGCGAAGCGGCTGCGCCTTGGGATAAGTGAGGTTGCCGGCAAAGGAGACGAGAAAGCCCATGTCCAGCGAGCGGCGCGCCTGCTCCCACCCGGCGCCGAAGCAGTGCATAATGCCACCCAGCCCCGTTCTGCTCCAATGCTCCTCCAAAACCAGGAAGAGGTCGTCCCAGGCGTCAGTGGTTTCGTTCGTCCCACGGCAATGGATGAGGATGGGGCGCTTGCGCGAGGCAGAGATCTCGAGCTGGCGGATCAGGCCCTGGCGCTGGATGTCGTGTGGCGCTCCCTGGTGGTAGTAGTCGATGCCGATTTCTCCGCAAGCGATGACTTCAGGCTCGGCGAGCAGCGCGTCGAGGCGGGCGAAGGCATCGGCGTCGGCTTGGGTTGTGTTATGGGGATAGATGCCTGCGCTGGCATAGAGCTGAGGCAGGCCGGGACGCCCGTTGAACTCGCGGCAAAGATCGAGTGCCTGGTGCATCTGCGCAGGGCCCTCGCCGATGCCGATCGACAGGACGGCGCCGACACCCGCCTGCGCCGCGCGCGCCAGCATTGGCTCGCGGTCGGCAGAGTAGCGCTCGCTGTCAAGGTGGGCGTGAGAGTCGATCAGCAATTGAGCCTCGAGGGCTGCTGTAGGAACAAGCCGGGCAACAGGTTCAGTTTAGAGGAGCGCGGCGGGCGGGGAGCCACGGTCAGCGGCGCGCGAGGGTTGCGGCCGCGGGTCGACTACCATCGGAGCAGCAGATGCCTTCAAAACCCAAGCTCGGGCAGAACTTCCTCGTCGATGCGCAGGCGGCGCAGCGTATTGTGGCGGCGCTGGGAGAACTGGCCGGACGCTCGGTGGTCGAGATCGGAGCCGGCCGGGGCGCCATAACGGGAGCACTGGCGGCACGGGCCGGACAGGTGCTGGCGATCGAGCTGGACCGCGAGCTGGCCGCCGGATTGCGCGGGCGATTTGACCCCGAGCGCGTGACCGTGGTCGAGCACGACGTGCTGCAATTCGACTTTGGCGCCGAGGCAGAGCGAGCCGGCCAGCGTCTTCGCGTGGTGGGCAATTTGCCGTACTACATGACTTCGCCGATTCTGCTGAAGCTCGCCCGGAGCCACACTGCACTGGAACTGGCGGTGCTGATGGTGCAGCGGGAGGTCGCCGATCGCGTAACGGCGTCGCCGGGTTCGCGCGATTACGGGCTGCTTTCGGTCACAGTGCAGATGTACGGGAA
>JASHYS010000144.1 GCA_030042915.1 Acidobacteriaceae bacterium | reverse complement strand
AGCGCGCTCACGAGCACCATCGCGTTTTCAAACGCTTGCCGCGTCATGACATCCCGCGGCTTCAGGTCCAATTCGAGGAGATTTCGGATGGCCACTCCTGCGCGTGCGCATTCCTCGATTTTCAGTGGATCTTCGGCAGGCGTAGAGGAACTGTACGGCAAGGACATTCCGAGGACCTCAATGGCCGACGCCATCGTCTTCGCCGTGTACATGCCACTGCAAGCCCCAGCACCCGGACACGAATGCTGCACGATCGCACGCCGTTGAGCGTCGTCGATATTGCGTGAAATGCACTGGCCGTAGCTCTGAAAAGCCGGAACGATGTCCAGCTCCTGACCGTTCAGAGACCCAGCTCGAATGGTTCCGCGGTAGATCATCAGGGCCGGGCGATTCAGCCGGCCCATGGCCATGATGCAGCCCGGCATGTTCTTGTCGCACCCGGGAATTGAGATGTTCGCGTCGTACCATTGAGCCTTCATTACGGTCTCGATCGAGTCCGCTATAAGATCCCTGGACTGAAGGGAAAAACTCATCCCGTCGGTTCCCATCGCCATGCCGTTCGCCTGAGAGGCCCCCTGTGATTTAGACCGTGTGATCTGTGCACTGTATCGGTTCAGTTGTCTTGTCATAGTTGCGTTCTTTTGCACTTGCATCGGCGAGCATCTTACTCAAGTGACCTTTGAGGATCTGCCCTCGTACCAGCAAGTAGAGCGTGGGGCGGCAGGCTACGAACAAAGCAAACGATTTCCGCATCAGATAAAATGATCAGGCCGCCCACCAACATCTCCGACACAGCTCCAATCGCAGTGTCGAGCTTCGCCTCAGAATCAATTACCGAAATTATCATAGGGAGATCGTGGTTCAATGACAACAAATGTTCATTGTGGTTGCCGCTCTTCAAGCCGTATCAGCGTACCGCACGGAGCCAAAACCTGGCAACGGCAGTACCGTCTGTGGCAGTTGAGCTACGTTTGCGGGCAGGAATTGTCGGTAGCGCTCGGGGAAGCATTGACATCGTGGCACGGTCTGTTATAAAGAACATTAAGGCGTTGGAGTTCGCCGATCTGAACCGCCCCTCCTATTGGGGAAGATGACTCCTACGGAGCACGTCTTCCTTATGGCGCACTTCGCGATCAGTTCCGCCTGCACCGGTAGAAATCGGTCCGTTCGTGCGGTTGTGGATAGCTTGTCCATTGGGAAGGTGTCCCCCGAGAAGGCGGACTCTCGAAATGGACCTCCTGATTTCTGCGCTTGTCGCCTTGGCTGTCTTCATCTGGCTCGGGCGCGCTCTGCCAAATCGTGCGCTCCACGATTCAAAGACATCAGAATTCGACGAGCCGGATGCCGCTCCGAGGCGCGGGTTGGCTGCGACTAAGTTGTCGCGATGGGCTGCCATCACGATTTCGCTCGGCTCGGTTGCGCTCTGGGGAGCTCTGTTGAAGTTCGCGCCGAGCCTGGATGTCGTCGTCGCCTTGGCGATTGTGGCGATCAGTCTCTGGGTGACGGTCGATTCCTATAAGGTGAGATTGCGAACCTATCAGACGCGAATTGCACTGCATCCGATAGCTTTGTTCAACGCCATGATGTTTTTATGGCCGGTAGTCTTCCCGTGGTACCTGATCGTATGCAGCAAGATCGGGGATGGGACACTCCCAAAGAAATCCGGCTATGCAGGCCGCGGACACTGAACGACCGTAGTGGCATCGAAGAGCCCGCTCTGCGCGTCGCCGACGTGCTCGCGCGTCCCGCGAGACGACAACTGAGGAAGGCTCGCCCGCACTGGAAGGGTGCGTTGCGGAAAACACAATCGGGACTCTATCGGCGAGGAACGAGGCTGTAAGTGTATTCTTCGCGCTGAGGGGCCTCCTGCGATGAGACTAGGTCGAGGACCTGGACCGCCAAACCCTCACCGAGAGACTGGAGGAGAATCTCCTCTTTGCCTTGGACGCGTAACCCATCACGGAACTGCCCCCAGGTCGCGCTCATCTCCGTGAAAAATACATCGTCGCCCGGTGCCGCTCGGAACACGCGTTGGATATTGACGGGCACAGAATGTACCTTCAAGCTCGCGCCCGGTGGAACGCAAACGGCCGGAATCGTTGTGCGACCAGGGGGTACCGCGAACCAGTCCCTCACCTTGCTCCAGAACGAAACGGTCACGCATTGTGGACGAACCGCAGCCGGCGCGCACAAGTCCATGGGTGACACAAATCCGATCGCACCCGTGGAGAACTTGTGCGTCACAAGGATCTCGCCCTCGTTTGCCAACCGGTTCGGAAAAATCATCAACGAATAGTCACACATACCTCTCTCCTTCAAAACCGTCCGCAAATAGTCGCGCGTTTCTTGCGTCTTAGCTATAGGCCACGTTTGCCGCCGCAGCTTGCCGTTCCCAAGGAAAGTTAGCGCGACCGTAGTGTCCGAACGCTGCGGTGGAGCAGTACGTCCATCCATTCGGCTGCTGTAATCCCAGGTATTCGATGATTGCTTGAGGCCGCAGGTCCTTGAAAGTATTTGCCACCCAGCCTGCGACGTCCCGTGTATTCGACTGAGCAGTGACGTGCAACATCTCGGGTCGCTTTTGACCGATGCCAAAGGCAAGCACGACTGTACATTCCTTGGCCAGCTTCAGCCCTACCACCGCTTTTGCGATGTGCCGCGCCATGTAGGCGGCGCTTCGATCCACTTTTGTTGGATCCTTCCCGGAGTAAGCGCCGCCCCCAACCGGCACGCGCGGACCATAGGCATCGACAACAATTTTGCGACCCACGACGCCTGCATCAGCTTTCGGCCCGCCGATGGTAAATTTTCCGGTCCCGTTGATCACAACGCGTGAGGTGTCGGTAAGCAGCGGTCCGAGAATCGGCTCAATTACAATCGTCTTAAGCACCTTGCGCACCTCTTCGTTCGAGATTTGAACGTCGTGGTGCGCCGCCAGAACAACACTTGTTACTTTGTCGCCCGTCAGCGTCACCTGGCTCTTTCCATCCGGGCCAAGCCAGGGCGTCGTGCCGGATTTTCGCAATTCTTTCAACTTCACGCACAACGATCTGGCCAGAACATACTCAAGCGGCAGCATCTCGGGGGTCTCATCCGTGGCGTAGCCGACCATCACGCCCTGGTCGCCGGCTCCGCCGGACTCCACTCCGTCGGCCCAGTTGTGATCGCCTCTCGCGATATCAGGCGATTGAAGCTTGATGTGATTGATGACGGTCAATTCGTCACCGGGGCCATATCCGACGGCTGACTCCCAAACGGTCCGTGCGATTTCTTCAATGTCGAGCTTGGCGCCGGTACTCATTTCCCCCGAAACGATCAAGAGATTATCTTTTGCAAGGCATTCGATTCCAGCTCTAGTCTTCGCATCCTGTTGCAGAGCAGCGTCGAGAATTGCGTCAGCGACCTGATCACAAAATTTGTCGGGGTGGCCATCGGTTACCATCTCAGCAGTCGCCATCGTGCGCGAAACGTCATTAAAACGATCCAACGCCGGTTCTCGGTCCATGGGGCAAACTCCTGAACCCGCTAAATGTTTTTGGAGGAACTGCCGAGGAGCGAAATGAAATCAACTCCCGTGACACTTCCTGCCACAGGAGTCATTGATCGCTGTTCCGCGATAATGGCGCGGACTCCACCGCCAGTCACACGCTACCAAAGCAGTCAATCGATGTCAAGACGAGAAGGCTCCGAAAATTGTCGATTTTTGGTATGCCACAAACAAATTTTCCGCGCGGCTTACGGATATGCTGGAATCCCCAATCCCTTTGGAACCCGTCGAGCACCAACCACGACCGTTCCTCGCTCGGCCGTTCTCATCCAACTTACTACGATCAGTCCATTTTGGTTCGTGAATCCATTGCGGGCGTGACTGAAAGCATCCTGATCGGTCTGGGGCTTTCGGTCATCGTTCTGATGGGATTTCTGAAGAGTTGGCGGAGCACGCTGGTAGCGACATTGGCTTCCAAAAGGTGAAGGGTGTTGTGGATGTCGCGAGCCAAACGATCGTCATTGGGCCTTCCGGAAATGTCGAGTCGACCCCGAAAAGGCCCAACGCGCCGGCTTTGGCGTGAATGACGTAGCGAATCTGGAAACCTCAATTCTCGACGGCGAACTGGCCTCGAATATGATCCACGGTGATCGGCAGATTGGAATCCGCGTCAGATATCCAGCGGCCTATCGCTCGAACATTGAGAGCATCGAAAATCTGCTTATCACGTCGCCAATAGGCTTCACAGTCCCTCTCTCCAGCGTTGCGCACGTGGAAATTCAACAGGGCCAAACCGAGATCCGGCGCGAGAACCTGCGGAATTTATCCGCCGTTACCGGTCGCCTCGAACGGCGGGATCTCGGTTCCGCGATGAACGAGATCCAGGAGCGGCTCTTTAAAGAAGTGCGCATCCCGCCGGGAACCGATATCGAATTCGGGGGCCTGTATCAGATCCAGCGTGAGAGTTGTGGGCATCGTGGCACAAAAACGGTATCCTGATGCTCGACTCTGAACAACACTTTAGTTCGCAGGGACTCACCCTTCGTGACGCGATCTTCCAGGCTGGCCGCCGCCGACTCCGCCCGATCGTTATGACGGCAATGGCTACGATTTTTGGCATGTTGCCTCTCGCGGTGGCAGTCGGCTCCGGAGCACAAATGCTTCAACCTCACGCCATCGCCGTTATCGGCGGAGTTGCCACCTCGATGTTCCTGTCGTTGCTCGTCACACCAGTGCTTTACTCCCTTGCGCGAGCGTGGTATCGCGACAAAAGCAACCAGCTGAGCGATCCCTCATTAGGGCATGCTAATGAACCGCAGATTAATAATGAGAATGAAATGCGGCAACAGGATGCCCTGTGAAAGCGCAGACGAACCCACCATTGACTGCCTGGGCGTCCAGGTCGATAATAGAACCTGGCGTTGGAGTTCGCCGCGAAACTGCCCCTCCGTGGGGAAGATGACTCCTACCAGGGGATTCTCTGGGAGGGCTCGTTTCTTCCTATACCGCACCCCCAGAGATCCCTGCTCAACATTTCAACGTTTGGCTTATTCAGTGGGCCAGGCGGGGAGGTTTGCAGTGGCGGCATCTCTAAAGAAATGGGCTTCGCCGCCCATTCCGGACGTTTCAGTTTTCGACGACATACCGAGCTGTTCTCGCTCCCAGCGCTTGGCTCTGGGAACGAGATAGCGAAGCCATGCGCCTGTTGAATAATCAGCAGCCAGCTTCCAAAGCAGCAAGTGAGGCCGAGCTCGCAGAAGCTCGAACGGATAGGCTTGACCCCTTCAACTCTGAGGTTGTCTACGCGCATGGCCGCTCACTGATGTGCGGCAACGGCAGGCCGGCGTTTTCCTTTCTCGTGCACGACCCCGGCCAGTACGAGTGGCTGCAACGAGCTGATCGCTATTCGGCCGCGATGGTGTTCATCCTAGGACGGTTGGACATTCAAGGCGACCTTATCTGCGCTGTACGCCCCAAGAAACTCACGACCCAGTTAAGCGTCAAAACTGCACTCTCTGCCCTTACGGCGCGGTTGGCGCCTCGGCTGCTGGAGGCCTGGCTTCAAGGGCGATTCCGAGTAGCCAGAAATATCCGCCTCCATTACGATCGCTCGAATAATTTTTATCGATCGTTCTGCATGGCAGCTCTCGGCTTTTGCGTGTGAACGAGGGCAATATGAACCTAGCCGAACAAACCATCGCCAGCGATGTTCTTCACGATTATGCCCGACTGAAACTGGATTTGGCCGCGATCGTTAGGACATTGCTCTATTCGGCGGAAAAGAGCAAAGACGAGCTCTCAATCCGGGACTGTCGCCACGTCTTGGCGCGATTGGCCGAAGATCGCTTCAACCTTGCTGTTGTCGGACAGTTCAGCCGCGGCAAAAGCTCCCTCATGAACGCGATTCTCGGAATAGAGAAACTGCCCACGGGGATTCTCCCGCTCACATCTGTGATAACGACGGTCGCTTACGGAGAGAAAGAGCGAGTGCTGCTGCTGCGCGACGGCTGGACCATGACGCAGGAGATTCGCCTCGATCAATTGCCGGAATTTGTTACGCAGGATCGGAATCCAGGTAATGAAAAGAAGGTCGTGCTGGCAGAGGTGCAGTTGCCGCACGAACTGTTGCGGCTGGGGGTCCACTTCGTGGATACGCCTGGAGTGGCATCGTCCATTGTGGCCAACACGAGAACGACACGTCAGTTCCTACCCGAAGCGGACGCTGCCATTTTGGTCACGAGCTTCGAATCTCCGATGACCGAGGCCGAGGTTGCATTTCTCGAAGAAGTGCGTACACACGTCCACA
>JASHYS010000143.1 GCA_030042915.1 Acidobacteriaceae bacterium | reverse complement strand
TAGATTGCCGAGGAGAGCACGGCGTTTTCGAGACGAGTCCCGAGCGGTAGAGCTTTCACCGCGCCGGCGTGGCGCTGCACCAGGTAAGTGATTACGGCAGCGGCGCAAGATAGCACCAGAAGCGGAGCTTTTTCCCAGATGGCTTTACGCCACATCTGCGGCAATCGCTGCAGCGGCCAGTAGTCCAGCAGAAACAGAACCAACGGAAGCGTGACCACCATCGGCTTGGCCATCAACCCCAGGAACAATCCCAAAGCTACCGGCAGGTACCGTCCCCAACTCGGGCGCAGAGCATATCGAACATAAGCCCATAAGGTGAGAAACCAGAAGCAGGCGCTGAGCACATCTTTGCGCTCGGCTATCCAGGCCACTGATTCCACATGCAGCGGATGCAATGCGAACAGAAACGCCACCAACGCACTGCGCCAGCGCGAGTGTGTGGATTGCTCAAGAAAAATGAACAGGAAGATGGCGGCCAGCGCGTGCAGCAGGACGTTGTGCAGGTGGTGCCAGCCGCTTTCCAGGCCAAAGAACTGCGCGTCGAGCATGTGCGAGACCCAGGTCGCCGGAAACCAGTTGGCGGCATCACGCGAGGTCAGCGCCCACTCCAGCCCCTGTACGGTCAGCCCTTGTCTGACGTGTACATTGCGCGTGGTGTAATCGGGATCGTCGTAGTTGACGAAATCAAAATGGCGGACCTGCGCGTAGACGGCGAACGTGGCCACCAGCAACGCCAGATAAATCAGCAGATCGAGGCGCGAGCCGGCGGGCACGGATGACTTTTGCGTTGTCAGGGCCGGTTCTTGGAGTGGGGCGCGCAGCTTTTTCGATTGCGCATGCGTCTTTCGCGCTGGCGCGCGCGGCTTGGCTCGGGGCTTGGGCACTGAAAATCCATTCTAGAGCGATTCTGCGCGAGTGACCGCCAACGAAAAAAGGCCGGCCACCGCGCGTTGCGATAGCCGGCCGATGACTTTCGCCCGGCAGCAATGCCCTACCGAGCGGTTGGCTTCCTCAGAACTTCAACGTACCGGAAACTTGCAGTGTGCGGCCGCCGCCAATGGCATTGATGACGCCAGCGCCGCTCCCGATTGTACTGGTGACCTGACCAAAAGTTCCACTGGTGATCGAATTGGACGGGCTCGAGAACTGCGGCGAGTTAGTGAGTTGGAAGGCATCGAAGCGGAAGGCAAACACCCAGTTTTCGTGGATTTCAAAATTCTTGAACAACGACGCGTTGTTCTGCATGTATCCGGGCCCGCGGTACGCGTTGCGGCTTACGTCGCCAATGCTGGTTCCATACGCCAGAGCGCACGGCGTTCCCACGCCGCCGGTGCAACCGGTTGGTTGGGAGAAGACGCTCGGGTTGAACCAGTTGTGTCCGGCTCCGATGCCGTGTTCAACACTAAAGGGCCCACTAATGTTCGCCATCTGCTGTTCGCCGGAAGTGTTGATGCTGGCGCCGCTGGCTTCAATATCGATGGTCAGGCCGGAGTAAGCTGAAACCACTCCGGAGAGTTGCCAGCCACCGAGGACGGAGGCAGCGGGACCGGCATTGAGCCACCTTTCGTGCGGGCCGAAGGGCAGAGCCCAGACGACGCTTTCCTCCAGGTTGAACCGGTGATCGAAGTCCGTCGGGCCGTAGCTGTGGCGCTGATTGAGCCAGAAGAGCAGGCCGCCGTCGTCGTCGCCGCCCGTCGCATAATCCAGACCTTTGCCCCATGTGAACGACGTGGTCACGCCCAGATCTCCAGTGAAGTGGCGATTCAACTCAGCTTGCAGCGCAGCATAGTTCGACGAAAAGCCCAAAAAGTCCTCGGTCACCGAGGCCGACTTCCCGAACGCCATATAGAGCGGAAGGCCGGCCGTTCCCAGGTTCAGCGCATTGGCCAGGTTGATGTTCTGGCCGACGCCGAGTTTTGTGCCGTGATTGCCCACGTAGGCCAACTGCGCATTCCACCCCATCGGTAAGGCCTGCTGGACCGTGACGTTCCACGAATCCACGTAGGGGTTGTGGTAGTTGAGCGGGATGTAGAACTCCGATGCGGCGTTGAGAGTGTTCGAGCCCGAGGCCACCTGGATGATGCCGTTCGGGGGGATGGACACCGGAATCGGCGCCGGGAAACCGCACTCATAGGTGAAATACGTCTGCACGCTGGAGCATGCCACCGTGCTGACGCCGAGCGCGGCTTGGGTAAATGAATTGGCTGAAGTGTAGCCGTTGTTGGCGCGCACTGGATAGTTGTACGCATAGGTGTTGTCCTCGAACGGCGTGTAGCTGATACCGAAGCCGGTGCGAATGACGGTTTTTTCGCTCAACCGATAGGCAGCACCAACGCGCGGCGCGAAGTACTTGTACACGGTCTGCATGCCAAGGTTGCTGGGATTGCCGCCTACGCCTGCGATGACCAGGGTGTTGTTGGAGGGGTTGTAGTTTGAGAATCCCCCCGCTTGTGCCGGCGTTGCCGGAGGATACAGCTCCCAGCGCAGACCCAAATCGAGAGTCAGTTTGGGCGAAACTTGCCATTGGTCGCCGGCGAAAGCGAAGACCCACCACTGGCGGTAGCGCGGAAAGTAGGTGTTGATGTCGCGGCCGACGGTGCTGGGCACGTCGAGCAGCTCACTGGCCATCTCGTTGCCGATATCCGTGGCAGTAGCGCCGCCGCTGCTGCTGCAGTTGGCGCACGAGGTTTGGCTCTCAGAGAAAGTGATGGCGCCGCTCGCACCGTAGGTCTGATCCTGCAGCAGGTTGTCGTGAATGCGCCGCACATCTGCGCCGAACTTGAAGGTGTGGTTGCGGACGATCTTGGTCCAGTGATTCACTGCGTCGACGTTGGTCTCGCCGCGAATCCAGGGCAGCGACACCGAGTAGCCGATCAGCGGGTTCGAGTTGAAATCGCTCATATCGATTCTGACCTGACCGCTGGTGAACTGGCTGATGTTCACGCCGGGAATGCCGATGGTGGTGGCATCGGTGGCGCCGTAGTCGCTCGGCAGTGCGCTGTTGCCGTAGTGAGCCACGCCGAGGCGGGCCTCGGCGAGCAGGGTGCTGGAGAATGCCCGGTCGTAATTGAAGCCGGTGCTGTACACATTCTGCTGTCCCGTTCCCTGGAATGCGCTATTGGCGGGTCCGCCTCCCGCGGATCCCCACATCGGCGCCTGGAACGTGGTCACGGTCTCGCGCTCAAAGCGGTAGCTCAGGTGGTCCTTGGGCGTGATCTGATAGTCGATTTTGGCATCGTAGCGGTTAGTGTTTTTGTCGAAGGGCAGGTTGGGCGACGAGTAGTCGTTGCTGACCGAATATGTTGTCCAGGTGGCCGAGTTGCCGTTGTTGGGCGCCTTCAAAAGCTGCATCAGCTTGATGGCGACCGGATCCGCATACGTGGTCACACCCTCGTTCCCCGCAGCGGTGGCATTGCACGGAATCTGGTTGTTGGGGTAAGCCGTGCGGTTCTGTCCGGAGGCGTTGCCCGTGGCGGGATCGTAGATCTGTCCTGCGCCGGTCGATTTGATTGCGCCGCTCAGGTCGATGTAGCCATTGGTGTTGCAGGTGTACCAGGTGGGTGATGGAATGGTGATCACGTAGTTATCAGCTTCGTGATCGGGCGAGCGGAAGAAATCGCCAAAGAAGAACAGCTTGTCTTTCTTGATGGGGCCGCCTACGGCGCCGCCAAAGTAGTTGTAAGCGACGTGCCCCACCGTGGTATTGAAGTAGGAGCGCGCATTCATATCGTTGTTCTGGTTGTACTCAGTCACCAGGCCGTGAAACTGGTTACCGCCGGACTTGAGGATCACGTTGGTGACCGTGCCTACGGCGCGGCCCAATTCGGGCTCGTAATCTGCGGTGGCGATGTCGACGGTCTGAATGGCTTGCTCGGGCGGGATCATCACCTGCAGCAGACCGGTCCGTTCATCGTCGTCAATGCCCTCAATCTGGTAGCTGTTGCCCACGCGCGGCTGGCCGTTGACCTCAGTCTGGATGGAGCTGGCCGCATTAAAGAACTGCGAGTGCTCGAAGATGGGCGGACCCACGCCGGGAGACAGGCTGAGAACTGTCTGGAAGTTCTGATTCACCATGACAGGTATGTTGTTAAGAGTTTGCGCCTCAATGTTGGTGGTGACATCGGCGCGGTCGGTTTCCAGGATAGGCGGAGCACCAGTGACGGTGACCGTCTCAGTCACACTGCCGGGCTGAAGCGTGATATCGACGCGGGTAGTGGTGTTCACCACTACGTCCACGCCGGCACGGGTTTCTTTCTTGAAACCCTGCGCGGCGATGGTGACCGTATAGCTTCCCGGCGTGAGATCGGGAAACGAGTAATTGCCGCTTTCGTTGGTCGTGTCGGTGTGCGAAATGCCGGTAGCGTCTTCAACAATCGTCACCATTGCCTTGGGGACAGTGGCGTTTTTGCTGTCGGTGACGGTTCCTACGAGAGTGGCGGAGACCGCTTGGCTCCAGAGCATCTGCGTGCAACCGAGCACGAGCAGGAGCAGCGACCCGAGAACGACTCCAAGTGGTTTGCGTTGCATCATTGCCATCCTCCTGAATAAGTGAACGTCAGTTTGATCGATGGTTTTTGTAGTGGCCAATCGGGGGAACGCCGGCTTAGCCTCAGGGGTTCCCTGCAGACGTGAATCGCACCGCATCCTTCGCGAAAGCCGGACGCGTCTTCCCTTCTCACTTCGCATCTGGAAGGGATTCCGGCCGAAATGAAGGGAAGCAGACCCCACCTCTGCCTTCTCCGCGTTGCCACGCCCGCATTCTTATCTCTTCAGGTCTCTCGCGGGCACATTCTCACCGCAGGGGCATCTTGAAGCCCGTGGCATTCTTATGCCCGCACCACGCCGGAGGCAAGGTTGCTACCGTATGTTACGTAGGGCCTGAGTTTTGACCAATGCTCACACATCTCATTTACAATGAGCAATTTATACGGGAAGTACCCTATCTGAGTACCGGCTCGGATTCTGCTCTCGAAGTTCGCTTGGAAGCTCCGTGACAAATCTTGTCGAATTGGGGTATGCTACGTGCTTCCAGGCGGCTCAAGTGACCCAGGCAATCGAAAAGGTACGTGCGGAAACGCGATGGGCGCCGGTTTCGGCCGAAGAGCGCGAGCTGGTAGCCAGAGAGCTGGAAGCGATCGTTTCCAGCTATCACTTCAAAGGCAGCCGGCGATACCCTGCACTGCTCAAATACGTGGTCGAAGCGGCCCTCGATGAGCGCTCAGGAGACTTGAAGGAGCGCACGCTGGGCGTTGAAGTCTTCGGCCGCGATCCCAGCTACGATACCAACGCCGATCCAGTAGTGCGCATCAGCGCCGCTGAGGTGAGAAAGCGGATCGCGCAGTTTTATCACGAAAATGGCCAGCAGTCGCGCGTCCAAATCGAGTTGCCGCTCGGCTCCTATGCACCCGAGTTTCTGTTGCATGAGCCTGGGGCCGAAATGGAGCCCGCAGCGAAGGCTGCGCAACACGGTGCCCGCGCGCGCCAGCATTCCGTGCGCGCGGCTCTAATCGCGCTGGCAGCAGTGCTGTTGGTTGCGGGCGGAATTACCGCCTATCTCCGTTACGAGGCCTCGGCAAGCGGCGAGGTTGCCGCCCGGAATCTATGGAATCCGCTGCTGAATTCGGGGCGGCCGGTTCTTATCGTGCTTGGCACCACGCATCCCAGTAACATGCAGCCGCCGTCAGCGGATACGACGTTTGGCGAACACAACACTAACCCCTATCACCACGTTTCGGTTTCTACTGCCATGGCGCTGGCCCATCTGGTAGGCGCTCTCGAAAAACACAAGAAGAGTTATGAGGTGAAGGAGGCGCCTGAGACCAGCCTGACCGACATTCGCTCGCGACCCATCATACTGGTGGGCGCCATCAATAACCAGTGGACGATGCGCTTGACAGGCTCGCTGCGCTATCACTTCACCTTTACGGCCAACGAAGAGGGGGCGGGCGTGGACAGCATCGACGA
>JASHYS010000142.1 GCA_030042915.1 Acidobacteriaceae bacterium | reverse complement strand
CGCCGCCACTCCTGCGCTATCGGTTGCGGGCCTCCCCAGTCCGGTGTCCAATCAAATTTGATTCGGCCAGATTTGAGCGCCTGGCGCAGAGCCTTGGCTCGCCGTGGCGTCAGTTCCGCGAGACGCAGAGCCACCCGCCGCAGATTCATCAGGCGATTGATCGTGATTTGCGCTACTCACGCTGAGAGCGCTGTGCGTGTCGCGCGTGCAGCCGGTGTGTAACCCATGTCGACCGAAATGCCGCGAACGCATTGCAGCAGGTGGTTGGCGATGGAGGGCAGCTTTTGCGCGGTGACACGGAAGGACGGGCCCGACACACTGACAGCCGCAACCGGAAGTCGTTGCGCATCGAGCACGGGAACAGCGATGCAGCGCAGGCCCTCTTCCAGCTCCTCATCGTCAACGGCGTAGCCGCGTCGGCGGGTCTTGTCGAGCTCGGCGCGCAGGGCTTCGGGAGTGGCGATGGTGCGCGTAGTGAGCCTCTCGTAGCGAATGCGGCGCAGGATTTCGGCAGCGCGTTCGGGCGGCAGAAACGCCAGCATGGCCTTGCCCACCGACGTGCAGTGGACGGGATTGCTGGCGCCGATGCGCGTGATCATCCGTACTGCGCGGGTAGGCTCGATCTTGTCGATGTAGATGACGCGCGCAGCCTCGAGCAGGGCCAGGTGCGCTGTCTCCTCGGTTTCGGCCACCAGGCGCCGCAAGTGGGGCTGTGCCCGATCGCGCAGGTCGTACTGCTCAATGGCGCGGTTCCCAAAGTCGAAGAGCCGCAGGCCGAGGCGGAATTTGCCGTTGGCGGTGCGCTCCACCATGCGGTGCCGCTCCAAAACCATGAGGAAGCGGTGCGCGGTGCTCTTGTGCAACTGCAGCGAGGCGGCTACTTGCGCCAGGCCCAGGGGGGTTTCACTTTCGCCAAGCAGATCCAGTACGGCAAAGGCCCGATCGAGGGCCTGAACTTTGTAAGTGCCTTGAGGAGCGGCGTCTCGCATGTTGATCCTTTGTTTCGTTACCTGAGCTCGTCACTCTCTAGCTTCTCAAATGATGGGACGCGCGTCAACTGGTGGAACGCCCTGGGAAAGGGTTGAGGGCCATAAAACCCGGGCCGCGCATTTAGGATGAAAGCGACTGCACATGAACCGGCAAACAGGTAACCGGCGTGCCCACACAGCTCAATGAACTCACAGATCCGCAGGCTGTTGTCTCTCCGCTGACGCGAGCGGCGATTTTCCTGGTACTGTGCATGCGTCCTGACCAGCAGAGCGCGGCGCATGTGCGTTCGCTGTGCTCGGACCTCGCCGGTCTGGTCCGCGCCGTGGATTTTCGCGACATCGAGGCGGGACTTACCTGCGTGGCCGGATTCGGGTCGGATGCGTGGGACCGCCTTTTTGGCGCGCCGCGTCCCGCACAGCTTCACCCGTTTCGCGAGATTCGCGCGGATGGCCGGCACGCCGTTTCCACTCCCGGCGACATTCTGTTCCATATTCGCGCCAAGCGCATGGATCTGTGTTTCGAGCTGGCGACGCAGATCATGGACGCCGCCGGCGATGCGGTTTCGGTGGCCGACGAGGTGCATGGTTTTCGCTATTTCGACGATCGCGATGTGCTGGGTTTTGTCGATGGCACCGAGAATCCTCGCGGCGAGGCTGCTGCCGAAGCGGCGATCGTGGGTGGCGAGGATCCAACCTTCAGCGGCGGCAGCTACGTGATCGTGCAGAAATATCTGCACGACATGAAGGGATGGAATGCGCTTCCCGTCGAGGTCCAGGAGCACATCATCGGCCGGAAGAAACTTTCCGACGTCGAGCTGAGTGACGCCGAGAAACCCGCTTCCGCTCACAACGCGCTGACGGTCATCGAGGAAAACGGAAAACAGCTGCAGATTCTGCGCGACAACATGCCTTTCGGGCGGCCGGGGCACGGCGAGTTTGGAACCTATTTCATCGGCTACTGCCGTACGCCGCGCGTCACGGAAACCATGCTCGAGAATATGTTCGTCGGCCGGCCGCCGGGCAATTACGATCGCATTCTTGACTTCAGCCGCGCGGTGACGGGCAGCCTGTTTTTCGTGCCCACCACGACGTTTCTCGACAATATCGGCGTTTCTGGGCCGGTCGCCGATGCTGCGGCCGCGTCGCCGGAGCCTGATGCGGCGGCCGTGGGCGATGGGTCGCCCGGAGTAGACCAGGTCGATATGGGATCTCTCAGAATCGGATCGTTGAAGGGAGCAAAAAATGAATAACCTCCATCGCGAGCTGGCGCCTATCTCCAGTGCGGCATGGTCGCAGATTGAAGAAGAAACGACGAGGACGCTGAAGCGGTACATGGCCGGACGGCGGCTTGTGGACGTTCCCGCGGCCGGTGGCGTAGCTTTGCCCGGCGTGGCCACGGGCCACCTGCTGCCGATCACCGCTCCGGCGCAGGGCATCCTCGCGCACAAGCGCGAGGTGAAACCCATGGTGGAGCTGCGCGTGCCGTTTGAGCTCAAGCGCCAGGACATCGACGATGTGGAGCGTGGATCGAACGACTCCGATTGGCAGCCCGCCAAGGACGCCGCGATGAAGATCGCTTTTGCCGAAGACCGCGCCATTTTCAATGGCTACCGCCAGGGCGAGGTTCAGGGAATTCGCGAGGGCACCAGCAATCCGGTGGTCGCGCTGCCTCCCGATGTGCGCGACTATCCCGATGCCGTGGCGCACGCACTCAGCCAGCTGCGACTGGTCGGCGTCAACGGACCGTACTCGGTTGCGTTTGGAGCCGCCCAGTACACGGCGCTCACCGAGACTCGCGATCATGGCTACCCGGTTCTGGAACACGTGAAGCATATTGTCGATGGCGACCTGGTATGGGCGCCGGCCATTGAGGGAGCGTTCGTGCTCACCATGCGCGGCGGCGATTTCGAGCTTGACCTCGGCCAGGACATTTCCATCGGCTACCTCAGCCACACTGATGCCGTGGTGCGCCTGTATCTGCAGGAGACGTTCGCGTTCCGCGTCTTCACCAGCGAGGCCTCAGTGGTGTTGTCGCCGGCGAAAAAATCGAAGTAAGTGAATCTCGCCGCGAAGATCCTCGTCTGCCGGTCTCGATCAAAGGTTGCGATTTTCACAGGAGCAATCGCACAATAGTCCCATCCATGTAAGCCGACTCGGAGGCTGCTGATGAGTCTCGCTTCGACCGCGCTGCTGGCTGCCGCCGCGCTCCACGCCCAGACCACCTCCGCTGATCTCCGCAGTGTCGCAGAGCGCGCCTACATCTATGCCTATCCCCTGGTGCTGGTTGAAGAGACGCGCGCCGGCCAACCTCTGAATGAGTTCACGCACGTTCCGCAGTTTCCGCGTCCCGACACACGCAAGGTCGTTCGGCCGAACGCCGACACGCTCTACTCGATGGCGTGGCTTGATCTCGAAAAGGAGCCGATCCTCATTCACGTTCCCGACTCAGTCGGCCGCTTCTACCTCTTGCAGTTTATGGATGCATGGACCGAAACCTTCGCCGATCCCGGCAAGCGAACCACCGGGACCGCAGAGGCATGGTTCGCATTTGTGGGGCCCGGCTGGAAGGGCACGCTTCCCGACCACGTGACGCGCTACGACGCACCGACCAATCTCGTCTGGCTTCTGGGCCGCACCCAAACCAACGGCCCGTCGGACTACGAAAGCGTGCACGCGTTTCAACATGGGATGCGCATCATGCCGCTGAGTGCGTACCCTGACGGAGAGCAGAAGCTCGGTTCCGCGCTCGCGTTTGGGAAATCGGGCGACTTGACCCCGCCGGACCGCGTGAAGGCGATGACGCCGGTTGAGTTCTTCACCGCCTTTGCCGAAGCCATGAAAGCCAATCCGCCGCACCCCGGCGATGCCGCCATGGTCGCCAGCCTCGCCCGCATCGGCATCATTCCGGGTCAGGACTTTGACCCCACGCGGCTCACGCCCGATCATTTGCAGGCGGTGAATGAGGGCGGTCGCGATGGTTCCGCACTTGTTGAGGGATTCGTCGCCCATTCCAACCAAGCCAAACCAGGCTGGAACACGTTTATTAAAAATGTCGGCCGCTACGGAACCGACTATGTAAGCCGCGCCATTACCGCTCGCCTCGCCTTGGGGGCAAATCCCCCTGAAGACGCCGTCTACGTTAGCAACTTTGCCGATAGCTCAGGTCAGCCGCTCAATGGCTCCATGCGCTACCGCATGCACTTCGATAAGGGGCAACTGCCGCCGGTACTGGCTTTCTGGTCGCTCACCGCCTACGACAAGGACGGCTATTTCATCGCGAATCCTCTCAACCGCTACGCAATTGGTGACCGCGATCGGCTGAAGTTCAACGCGGACGGCTCGCTCGATCTCTATATTCAGGGCCAGGACCCGGAGCTTGATCGTGAATCCAACTGGCTCCCCGCGGGTGACGGACCGTTCAATCTCACCATTCGCCTTTACTGGCCCAAAGAAGCCATCCTCAACGGAACCTGGCAGCCGCCGGCGCTCGAACGCTTGCCGTAGGATCGAAATACTCTGCACTCTATTGAACTGAGCGGACGCTGGATTCGTGCTCGAACCGCGCTCGCGCGTCCTTACTGCTTGAGTGGCTTGCCATCCGGACCGATGGCATCGGAGTAGTCCGGGCGGCTCGACAGCCTGACCGGAAGACACGCATCGATAATCGCCTGGATCGCTTGCCTCGCGATTGGCGGAGCATCGGAACCGCCTCCTTCTCGGTAGTACCAGGCGACACCCTTCCCCTCGGCCAGTCTCTTCAGCGATTCTCGAAGCGACTCGATCGTGGCAGGTTTGCCTTCTACGGTCAGGCGCCCGTCGGCCATGACAGCGACCTTTAATCTGGGTTGCATTGGCTATTCACCATCAGACTCAGTGGGCGCTCTAACTTCGCGGCCATGCCGGCGTCGGCATGCCGCAATTCTGCGAGCAGGGCGCCCACCGTGACCTGAAAAGCGCGCTTGAGTTCAGCCGGCTCCATGGAGCAAGCCAAGCATTCAGCGGCTCGCACCCTTTCTTCTTCGGGCAGATCGTCCAGTCCCCTCCCCTGCACTGCCGCCATCCCATGCCGCTTACATGCCAGCGCAAGCACGTTGTCTCGCATTCCGCTCAGCATATGTTCTGCCTGCAAAGAACGGCAGCGCGCAATACTCGAACGCACGTGCAGTGCGTAGAGCCACGCCATTCCGATCAGGTCCTTCGCATCAGGAACCGGCGCGGGAACCGGCTCTCCGGCGGTGCCAAAAACCAATTTGAATGTGGGGCCAATGGCGCGGAATTCTGAGCCGGGCCAGAAGGAGAGATCCACCTGCAAAGTGTTGTCGAGCAGAAATACACGGTAAAGAAT
>JASHYS010000141.1 GCA_030042915.1 Acidobacteriaceae bacterium | reverse complement strand
CTGTAGAGCTGGGCAAGGATCCGCAAGCGGACCCGCTGGTGTTCGAACGATCGCGGGTTGTGCTTTACCTGGAAGGTCCAGGGCCTGCAGGCTCAGACGCCACGGTGCAGGTCGCGCAGCTCGATCGCCGCTTTGTCCCGGACCTGGTCGTGATTCCAGCAGGATCCACGGTGTCGTTTCCAAATATGGATCCGATCTTTCACAACGTGTTCTCGCTTTCGAAGGTTAAGACCTTCGATCTGGGCAGCTACGACAAAGGTGAGACCAAGCGAGTGGTTTTTCCGAAGCCGGGAATTGTAGAGGTTTACTGCCATCTGCACCCGAACATGGCAGCGACGATTGTGGTGACCCCGAACCGCTGGTACGCTCGCGTTGACCGCTCGGGGCAATACCACATCGATGACGTCCCGCCGGGGACCTACACGCTTGTGGCCTGGCACAAGTCGGCGGGATTCTTCCGCAAGACGATTGTGGTGGGCGCCGGACATGATGCGGTCGCCGATTTCGTAATTCCGATCACGGACGTTGCCAGGCAGACAGCATCTGGAACAGCGGGCGACCAAGCCCAGTAGCGACGGAGCGCAGCGATGACAACACGCTTACGAACCAGAGCTTTTTTGATTTGCTTTGTGCTCTTCGCGGCCCTGCTGGCAAGCGCCTTCTGGATGATCCAGAGCTTCATGGAGACCGCCGTTCGCAGCAGCGTGCGCCTGTCGCTGCGCGAGAATCAGTTTGCGATTGCGCAGATTCATGCCCAGGCTGATTTGCAGAACAACCGCTTTTTGAAGGTAGCGGGAGAGAACTCTGACCTGAAGGCCGGAATCGAATTGCTGCACTCAATACCCAGCAACCTGGCCGCGCGGCGGACCGTGGAAGATCAGTTGCGCGAACTGGGCGAGCACATGGGCTTCGATTTTCTGGTGATTTCAGCGCCTGACGGAACACCGCTGGCTGCGGTGATGCGCCGTGGTGAAGCAGACGGCCGGGGCAGGAGCCAGCTGGAGCCTTTGCAGATCACCCTGTTGAATGGGCTGGGCGCCGGGCTTCTGCAAGTCGACGGCCGCACCATCCAGGTGGCATCGGTGCCCATCGACGCGGATGACGAAAATCTTGGCTCTCTTTCGGTTGGCGCGTTCTTTGGTTTTTCTGAGTTCACCACGCCGGCCGTACTGCTGCGCAACGGAAATGTGATTGAGTCGAACCTGAACGGAGTGGCGTTCAGCGAACTCAATACAGCCCTGGCCAATTGCAGCGATCAATCGGAATGCGATCTGCGGCTTCGCGGCTCCAACTGGATCTCGATTCCCGTGCAAGCCTATGGCGGGGGATATCTGTTGCGCAGCCTGGAGAATGTCGACCGGGCCACGGCTCCGATTGAATCGCGTCTGCATCGACTGTTTCTGACCATGGCAGCGGCGGCCGTGCTGCTGGCCTTGCTATGCAGCTTGCTGGCATCGCGCACCATTGTGAAGCCGATCGCGGCCGTGGTGTCACATCTGCGCAATGCCGCACATACCGGCGTGCTGCCCGAGTTTGCCGGCCGCTCTTCCTCGATTTTTGAGATTCGCCAGCTGGAGGAAATCTATAACCGTGCTGCGGTCTCAGTGAAGGTTGCGGGAGAGGAGCTGGAGGCTGCGTACCTGGAGTTCATCGGCTCGTTGGCCAACGCACTCGACGCGCGCGACCGGTACACCAGCGGGCATAGCCTGCGCGTGAGCCGGCTTTCCAAGGCAGTTGCAGCGGCGATGCATCTTGAAGCGCAGGACCAGGAACGGATTCGCGTGGGGGCGCTCCTTCACGATATCGGAAAGATCGGAATCGCCGACAGTGTACTGCAAAAGGAAGGCCGCCTGAGCGACAAGGAATTTGAAATCGTGAAGCAGCATCCGGTGATTGGGCGGCGCATCCTGGAAGGCGTTCGCGGGCTTTCGGCCTTTATCCCGGCCGTTGAATTGCACCATGAGAACTGGGATGGATCGGGCTATCCGAAGGGGCAAAAGGGCAAAGAGACGCCGATCGACGCGCGCATCGTTCATGTCTCAGACGCTTACGATGCCATGACCACCGATCGCTCGTACCGGAAGGGAATGACCCACGAGCGGGCCATGGCAGTCTTGAAGGAATATGCGGGGACGCAGTTCGATCCGGAGGTTGTTGAAGTCTTTACCAGCCTGCCGCGCGAATTCGTGGTCAGGCCGGCCGACGAAAAGGAAGCGCCACGCATCGCGGTGGTGCCCGCCATGGCGGTTGCGGGATGAGGGCCTGGCGCACGCTCGCGCTCTGCTGCCTGCTCTGCGGAGCATGCGTCGCGACGGTGGTGCATGCGCAGGAGGCCGGGTCCGGTCTCGATCTTCGCGCTACTCTCAGCGGCCAGGGCATGATCTCAAACATGCTTACGCAATCTCCCAGAGATGGGGCGCCGGCGAGCGCTGGATTCCGGGGCGTTGTGTATCCCACCTGGAAGATCAGCGATCGCTGGACGGTGACCGGCGCGCTGCAAATGGTGACCCGGCCTTACTTCTACCAGGACTTTACGGATCCGGGTTACGGAGCCAAGGGATACGTGCTCCAGGCCAGCCTGAATTACGCGCGCGTTTCGCATCGGGGATCGCTGCTGGTGCGCGTGGGGCAGCTCTCCAGCTCCTTCGGGGCGTTCCTTTTGCGCTACGACGACGCCGACAACGCGCTGGTGGATTTGCCCATCGAATATGGTTACTACTACGCGCCGATTTCGACGCTTGGCCTGGCCGGCGGGCAGATTGATGCCACTCGAGGCAAATGGGACGGTCGTGTGCAATTCGCGAACTCGTCGCCGGCCAATCCGCGCAGCCTGTTCCAGCACGATCAATACGGCAACTGGGCGGGCGGCGCAGGATATACCATCCGGCAGGGATTCCGCGTGGGTGTCTCAGGCTATCGCGGTCCGTATCTCGATCGGCAATACGAATATTTCTTTCCTGGCGAGGCCAACCCGAATACGCTGAATGCGCATGCCGCGGGCGTGGATGCGAACTGGACGCGAAACCATACCAGCGTGTACGTCGAGGGGCAGCGTTTTGTGTTTCCCTACAAGGCGATTCCCACGCTGCTCGAAGTTGCCGGCTTCGCCGAGGTGAAGCAGACAGTAAGCCCGCGCTGGTACCTGGCGATGCGCGGCGGCATGACGAGTGCAAATGAAATCGGTATGGTGCGGAATCTGGAGACGGCGGCAGCGTATCGGGTGGGCAGAAACGAACTGATTAAATTTGATTACGAGATTGAGCATCACGATATGGGCACCGTGCACAACGATCACACCTTCGCGGTGCAGTGGGTTACCACGCTGCACGCGTCGGCCAGCCGGGATTAGTTGTGACGCGCGGCCAGTTGAGAAGCGGGTGATCCCAAAAACTCGTGTGCATGCGCGATTTGCTCGAGCTGAGAATCGGCCGAGGGCCACGCTTTGAGGAAGGCCTGATACTCGGTTCGCGCCAGCGCAGCGTTGCCGGTGAGTTCATCGGAGCGGGCGATGCCGTAGAGCTCGAATCCTGAGTTGGGGCGTTCTTCCAGGGCCTTTTGAAATGCCGCTTTGGCGCCGGCGTAATCCTTCACGCGCAGCAGAGCCTCGGCCTCGGTCTCAGCCACTGGGCGAACATAGAACGGTGGTTCGTGGTAGCCGAGTTTCTTTTCAGCCAGGATAGCCTGGTCGTAGAGCTTTTTGGCCTGCGCCGTGTTGCCCTGCAGAAGCTGCACACCGGCACGCAGTTCGACGGAGGCGACGCTGAGCGTTTTCACCACCGGCTCGGAGTTGGCGTCAGGGTTAAGGGGGTCAGTAACCAGAGCCGACACAGCAGCTTTCTGCGCTTCTGCGGCGGTTTGGGCTTTCTGCGCCGCGGCCATCACTTTGTCGAGCTTGGATTTCATCTCGGCATCGGTGCTTGATTGCGCATCCGCCCCTTGACGCCACAGGCCCGCGTCCATCTGGAACGATGCAGCTTGTGCGGCTTTGAGATCGTTGCGATCGAGAGCCTGCATGCCCATTGCGAAGCTGCGCAGCTCGCTTTGCAGAAATCGCAGGTTGGTGGTTTTGTCGCCGGATGCAATCTGGGCCTGATCGAGCATGGAGAGGATAGCTGACCAGTCGCCGATGCGCAGGGCGACGGGCAGGCGCCGGCTGACGCGCGTGATCTGGTCGCGTGCGCTCCAGATGTAGAGTGACGCTGAGACCTGGCCGCGCGCGCCGGCAAGGTGGTCAGAAAGCGCGTTGGCTGCTTCAAGGCGGCCCTGCTCCATGAGATTGGCGATGCCGTACATCAGGTTGTGGACGTAATTCCAATCGTCGTCGACGCTCACATGCTGCTCGCGCATGTATCGCTCATCCACCTCGGTGGACGCGGTGAACCAGCGGTCGGCACTCGCGTAATCGCCCACGCGATAGTAAATGTGGCCCGGCATGTGAACCATATGACCGCTCGACGGCGCCAGGCTGGCCAGCAGCGCAGCACTCCCGATGGCGCGCTCGGGATGGTTGCTCGGTTCCATGGCGTGGATCCAGTAATGGTTCGCGGCGGAATCGTTGGGCGCGTCTTTCAAGATGCCTTCGAGGATGGAGATTTTTTCTTTCTCGCCGGGTTTGGGCTCGCCTTTGTCATCGAAGCCGTCGCCGAGCGCGTAGGACAGAAAGATGCGAGCCTCAATGTCGTGCGGCTCCATCTTGACGAGTTTGCGATAGATGGCAACGGCGCCTTCGTTTGGCTTTCCGGGATCCGCCTTGAATGAAGCCTGGGCCGCCTCGATGTAGAGGCGGTCAGACTTGCCGGCCTTGTGTTCGAGCTTGACCGCCTCGTCGAGCGCCTGCCTGGCGTAGGCTTGAGCGCCGCCGCGAAATTGCTCGGCCAGCGCGAGGCCCCAATAACACATGGCGCAGTCGGGGTCCTTGCGGATCGCTTCTTCGAAGGCGCGAGCCGATTCGTAGTCCCAGAAATCGTGGTAAAGGCTCAGGCCCTGATCGAACCATTGCTGCGCTTCGGCATTGGCCTTGATGGTGATGTGCGAGTTGCCGATTCCGGTCATCCGGATGGGAGCGGGAAGCTGATCGGGCGGCGGAACGGGCTTGGCGTCGTCCATGGGCATGGCCATGCCGCTCATGGGGCCGGATTGCGCGGCAGCAAAGGGCGCAAGAAAGACGGAAAGAGCGGAAGCAGCAAGCAGGGAAGCCGCGCGGCGCATGAAGAAGATTCTACGCGGCGCGACGCTGTGCAGGCACTGCGAGGCTCCGATTAAGGTGCTTTGGCGCGAATCCTAATGATTGCAGAGGTTTCCAGTCGGTTATTATTAAATCTTTACGATTCCTTTATGTCTCTGCCAGGCCTCCGATCCCCCGGAGCGCGGCCGTGCCCAACGGAGGCAGTTGGTGATTCGCGCGATCGTTGATTTCGCCCTCAAAAGCCGCTGGCTGGTTCTCGGCGGCGCAGTTGTCTTGACCGTGTGGGGCGTTTTCTCATTTCGCGCCCTCCCGGTCGAGGCCTATCCCGACGTTGCCAACAACTACGTACAGGTCATTACGCAGTGGCCGGGCCGGACTGCTGAAGAAATTGAGCGCCAGGTGACTGTTCCCGTCGAAATCCAGATGGCCGGCATCCCTCGCCTGGCTCACTTACGCTCGACCACGCTGGCCGGGCTCTCAAGCGTGATGCTGATTTTCGAAGATGGGACCACCAGCGACGTCAACCGCGAACATGTGATGGAACGGCTTGGCCAGGTGAACCTTCCCGCCAATCTGGTTCCGCAGATGGGCACCGATTGGAGCCCCGTGGGGCAGATTTACTGGTACACGGTGGAGAGCACAAATCCTGCCTACGACGTGATGGAGCGCAAGGCGATCGAGGATTGGACGCTGGAGAAGGCGTTCAAGGGCGTCCCTGGAGTGGTGGACGTATCGAGCTTCGGCGGGCCGACCAAGGAGTACCAGGTTGCGCTCGATCCAGACAAACTGGTCGCCTATGGTCTCAGCATCGAGCAGGTCGAGCAGCAGATTGCCAGCAACAACACGAATGGCGGAGGCAGCTTTATTGAGGAGGGCGCGCAACAGGTGAACGTGCAGGCACAGGGCCTGTACACCACCGTGCATGACATTGAAGAAACCCAGGTGAAGACCCAGAGCGGCACCCCGGTCCGGATCGGAGATATCGGTATGGTGAGGCAGGGAGCGAAGATTCGCCTCGGGCAGATCGGGAAGTCGTTCCGCCGCTCCGACGGCGTGATTGTTGACAATCCCGACACGGTAGAGGGCATCGTCCTGTTGCAGAAAGGAGATGACGCCGAACCGGTCCTCAAGGGCATTCACGAGGAAACCGAGAAACTCAACCACGGCATTCTGCCCAACGGTGTGAAGGTGGTTCCTTTCCTCGACCGCTCCGACCTGGTGAAATTCACAGTCGCGACCGTAGAACGCAACCTGAGCGAAGGAATGATTCTGGTGGCGATCATCCTCTTCCTCTTTCTTGGGAATGTGCGCGGGGCCATCATCGTGTCGCTCACGATTCCCTTCGCCTTGATGTTCGCGGCCATCTGCCTCGACCTGAGCCGTATTCCGGCCAACCTGCTCTCGCTGGGCGCTCTCGACTTCGGGATGCTCGTGGACGGCTCGGTGGTGATGATCGAGAACATCGTCCGCCATCTGGCGCACCGTGAGGACCGGCGCACTCCTGCGACCAAAATTCAGGAGGCCGCGCACGAGGTCCAGCGGCCGGTATTCTTTGCGCGCGCCATCGTCATCACTTCGTACCTGCCAATCTTTACTTTGCAAGCGGTGGAGGGTCGCCTTTTCAAGCCGATGGCGTGGACTGTCTCGTTCGCCCTGTTCGGCGCGCTGGTATTTTCCATCGTGGTTGCGCCGGTGATGGCCAGCTTTTTGTTTGCCAAAGGAGCCAAGGAATGGCGCAACCCGCTGATGTTGTGGCTCACCGAACGGTATCGCGTGGCGGTGCGGTCGGCAATCGAGCATCGTTACCGGACGGTCGCGATCTCCGCGGCGCTTTTTGCGTTCGGCATCTACCTCACGGTGGGCGGACCCATCGGATCGGAATTCTTGCCACATCTTGACGAGGGTTCGATCTGGGCGCGCGGAACGCTTGCGCCCAGCGAAGGGCCCACGGCTTCAATCGACTTTACCAACAGGGCGCGCATTGTGATGGCGTCATTCCCTGAGGTGACCCAGGTGGTGAGCCAGACGGGAAGACCTGACGACGGCACCGATACAACCGGATTCTTCAATACAGAGTACTTTGTCGATCTCAAGCCCAAGGAGCAGTGGCGGCCGATGTTTCACGAGAACAAGGAGAACCTGATCGCCGCCATGGACTACCAGCTTTCCAAGTTTCCCGGCGTCCTCTGGAATTACTCGCAACCGATTTCGGACAATATGGAAGAGGCTGTGTCCGGTGTGAAAGGCGAACTGGCCGTGAAGCTCTACGGTAGCGACCTGCGCACCCTGGAGCGCTTCGCCAACCAGATTCAGGCGCAGATGGCCACTGTGCCGGGGATCGCGGACTTGGGGGTTTTCCGGGTGATCGGCCAGCCCAACCTGAACCTGAAGGTGGACCGCAAGGCTGCGGCGCGCTGGGGTATCAACGTCAGCGACATTCAAGATGCGATCCAGACCGCCGTTGGTTCCAACGCGCTCACGCAGGTGCAGCAAGGCGAGGCCCGCTTCGACGTTACGCTGCGCTATGAGCCGCAGTATCGCGATACGCAGGAGGCGATTGAAAACATCCGCTTGCTGGCCCCATCGGGCGAGCGGGTATCTCTGGCGCAACTCACGCAGGTGACGACGGACGACGGCGCCGAGGAGATCTATCGCGAAGGCGGCCAGCGCTACATCGCTATCAAGTATTCCGTGCGCGGACGCGATCTGGGATCGACGGTGGAAGAGGCGATTGCCCGCGTTGAGCAGAACGTGCATCTGCCCAGTGGCTATCACCTGGAATGGGCCGGCGAGTATGCCAGCCAGAAGCGCGCCAACCAGCGCATGGCAATCATCGTCCCCATCACCATCATGGTCATTTTCATCATCCTCTACACCATGTTCCGTTCGTTCAAGTGGGGCATGCTCATCCTCATCAGCGTGGGGATGGCCTCGGTGGGCGGGCCGCTTGCCCTGTTCCTTACCGGCACCAACTTTTCGGTTTCTTCGGCGGTGGGTTTTCTGGCCCTCTTCGGCGTTTCAGTGCAGGTGGGCGTCATCATGATCGACTTCATCAATCAGCTTCGCGCGCGAGGCAACACGATCGTCGAGGCGGCCGTGGAGGGATCCGTACTTCGCCTGCGTCCCATCATGATGACCATGCTGGTGGCTACGCTAGGCCTGCTCCCGGCAGCCGTTTCCCATGCCATCGGCTCCGACTCGCAGCGGCCGTTTGCGATTGTGATCGTGGGCGGACTGTTGGCCAATCTGATGATCAGCATCTTCCTGATGCCCACGCTTTACGTGTGGATGGCGCGCAAGGACGATACCTTGCCGCCGCCGGAAGAGACGCTGGATGTGTGATGCAACAGCACGATGCAGCCCCTCTGGCCGCGCTATGATCAGATCGGCACCGACAAGCCAATCTTTGGGGATCGTGACAAGACAATTCGCGACGACGTGAACGAGATCAGCCGGGAGCGCCGCAACGGCTACTCCTGATTCAACAGCGAAGGCGTCGCGGTGCTGAACGAGTACAAGACCTGGGCGCAGGCTCACCCTGAATAAAAAGCGGACATTCATGCTTGAAAGGCAGAGAAAAGCGACGGGCAGGGAGATCCGGCTGCGAATGGCCAAGGCCGCGGACCGGGCGCGGCTGATTCCTCTCATCAACGCGGCGTTTGCGGTAGAGACGTTTATTGAGGGGCCACGCACCGACGACCAACGCCTGGCTGCGGTGATGAAGAAAGGCAGCATCCTGGTGGCGGAGGACAGGAACGCACGGTTACTGGCCTCGGTTTACGTGGAGTTGCGCGGCGCCCGGGGCTACCTGGGTATGCTCGCCGTCGATCCCCGTCTGCAGGGCAAGGGGCTGGGCAGGAAGATGACGTTGGCTGCGGAGGAGTGGTTCCGGCGGCGGGGGTGCAAAGCGGCCGAGCTAACGGTGCTGAATTTGCGCAGGGAGTTGCCGCCGTTTTACCGCAGGCTGGGCTATGCGGAGACAGGCAGGCAACAGTTTCATCCCGACAAGCCGCTGAGGCCGGGTGTGAAGTGCCATTGCATCGTCATGTCGAAGCGGTTGTAGGAGCGCACTACGGCGTCTGCACCACCGGCGCCTTCAGGTAGCGACTGGCAAAGTCGAGGAACGTGGGCCAGTTGGGCGCGGGTGTGTGGCCGCCGATGTGCTGGCGGAAGGCGATGTCGCCAGTGATGAGCGCGGTGCCGATGGGCGGAAACTCGGCAGTGCCCAGATCCTTTTTGCCGAGCAGCGTGTAGACCGGGCCCGCGGCCACAGCGGCCAGGAACATGCCTTTGGCGTCGACCCACCCATCGCCGGCCTGTGCGGCGCCTGCACTGATGAAGACGGGGCGCGGTGCGCAGAGGGCGATGAGATCGTGCGCATCGATGGGAAGATCGGCAACCGTCAGCGGGCCATCGTACTTGAGAAAGTTGCCGTCCATCCAGTGATACTCGCCGCTGGAAGCGATGTTGCCGATCTGTTCGCCAAAGTTGCGCCGGTAGAGCTTGGCGCCGGCCTCGCCCGAGGAGCTGATGTAGCCGATGGCGAATCGCTGATCGTAAGCCATGGCCACCAGGGCGGCTTTGCCGTAGCGGGAGTGGCCCTCGATACCCACCTGCGTGGCGTCGACTGCAGAATCAGATTCAAAGTAATCGAGAGCGCGGCTGGCGCCCCACGCCCAGGCACGCAGAGCGCCCCAGTCGTCGAGCTTGCGAGGCTGCCCCTTGTTGGTCAGGCCGATGATGCCCTCGGCCAGGCCGGCACCGTTGTCGGGCTGCACGCTGGTGGGCACATACTCGGCGTAGCCCCAACCGCGCGCGAGCACCTGTTGCTGCCATGTTGGCCCCAAGCCTGCCGCGGCGGCAGCGAACTGCGGAAAGCGCTTGGCCATTTGCTCCATGAACTCGCGGCTGAACCCGAATTCCATCATCACCGGGACCGGCCCGCCGGTATGCGCCGGGACAGTCAGAGTCAGGTCGATGTCGACCTTGATGGCGGGATCGGCTGAGTTGTCCACGTGGCCAAGGAGTCGCTTGGTGATGACGGGAACGTCGCCATTTTTCTCCTCGGTGGTGCTGACCACCTCCCAGGTGACGCCCGGGACATCGGCGGGAACGCGGCCGAGAATTTCGCGATCGAAGAGTTCGACGATTTGAGGGCGGCGCACAGTCCACCACATGTTGGCGGTTGTCACGGCGAGGCCGTTTTTCAGCATGAGCGGGTCGGGCAGAGCCAGGCCCATGTCGGCCTTGGATTCGTCGTAGTTGGCGGGGTTGGGGCCGCTCGCGTTGCCGCTGGCGCCGGGCCGGAGCTCCTTGATGCCGAGCTGATCCATCGTGCGCTGGTGGTCCTTCTCCGTAGCAGCCTGGATGGCAAGCTGCTCGGGCGTGGGAGCGGGGGCAGCGGGCGCGGGTTGGGCGGGAGCCTGAGCCGCGGCTTGGGGTTTGGCAGGGGCTGTTGCCGGCGGCGCGGCGGCGTTCGCCGGTGCAGGCGCGGTTTGCGCAAAGAAACCCGGGGTGGTGATGCATGCCAGCGAGGCCAGAACGATGGCCGGCAGCTTGCAAGGCGCCATTGGTGATGCAAATTTCATTTTGGGAAGATTCCTCAGCGGGAATTTCAAGCGGTTTTAAGAATAGCGATCCGCCGGTTCTCGAGCAAGCGCGGAAAACGGCTCTCTCACCGATGCCGACCGCGCACGGGCCGATGGCCGCATCCGGCGGCCCTCAAACCGCCGCTCTGTTGCAGTCCATCGCTGATTCAGTCTCAAGCCAGCCCGGATTCTGCCGAAGAAAGAAGTGAATCCACTTTGAAGGGGATCGGTATGGGCTGGCAGAGGAACATTCCTATTTCGCGTAAGTTAACAATCGCATTTGGTGTCGTGTGCGGTCTTTGCCTGATCTTGGGCGCCTATACGTTTGTGACGTTTCGCAGCATCGCACAGAAAAGCGCGGAAGTGAGTGACGAACATCTTCCTTCGCTCATTCTTATTAGCGACATCCGCGACAACGTGGATGTGGAGAGGCAGGAATCACTGGAGCTGATGCTGTGCCGGACGCAGGCGTGCACGCAGGAGCACATGGCCAAGCGTCAGAAAGCTATCGCTCAATACCAATCGTCATTGGCCGAGATGGGGAAATTCGTGATCGTCGAGGAGCGCGAGCACTACCAGAGGTTCATCGCGTCCATCAAGGTGTATCAGAACGCGAGCGATCGCGGCATCGCACTGCTGGCCGCGGGCAAAACCGGGGATGCGCTGGATCTTCTCTCCTCAAACGAATTGAAAAACGCGCTGGATGATGCGCTCACAGCGACCAACAACGGCATCCAGGTTCACGCGCAGATTGCAACTGCAGGAGCCGAGGACGCGACCGGAGCGAGCAGCCATGCAAGCTGGGTGGACCTCGGGGTGACATTGCTGCTGGCGGGTTTGTGCGTACTGGTGGGGATAAGCTTGAAGCGCGTAACGGCTCCTCGCATTGGGCGAGTAACGGCGATGGCGCAGAGACTGGCGCAAAAGGACCTGACCGCGCGCGTGGTGGTGACGGGGACAGACGAAATCGGGCAACTGGGCTTGGCGTTGAACGATTCTGTATCCGCGATCCGGTCGGTGGTGCAATCGGTGGCCCGCGGCGCGGACGCGCTTTCGGCGGCAACCACGGAAATCAGCGCGCAGTCAGCGCAAAGCGCCAGTAATGCGCGGGCAGAGTCAGGCAAGATCAACCAGATTGCCGCGGCGGTGCAGGAGATGACCGCAACCATCGGAGAAATCAGCCACAATGCCGAGAATGCGGCGTCGGCCAGCCGCGAGTCGGCGCAAACCGCCGAGCGGGGCGGCGCCGTGATGCAGGCTGCGGCCACCACCATGGAAAAGATCGCCGGCGCAACCCGGACCGTGGCCGACAAGATGACATCGCTGGCAGAGCGTTCGCAGGAGATCGGCAAAGTGGTGAACGTGATCCAGGAGATCAGCGAGCAGACCAACCTCCTGGCGCTGAATGCGGCCATTGAAGCGGCGCGCGCCGGGGAGCATGGACGCGGCTTCGCCGTGGTGGCGGGCGAGGTGCGGCGCCTGGCCGAGCGCACCAAGAGCGCTACCGAGGAGATTGCAGGGACGATCCGCAACATTCAGCAGGAGACGCAAGCCACGATGCAGGTAATGGCCGAGAGCCGAACTGCCGTGGAGGGCGGCATGGAAGAGACTGCGAATGCGCAGCGGAGCCTGGAAGCGACGATTGAGGCTTCGAAGCGAGTGGAAGAGCAGATCAGCCTGATCGCCACGGCGGCCACTGAGCAAACGTCGGCTGCAGGCGAGATCTCGGAGTCGGCAGGGCAAATTTCGCAACTGTCGGCGCAAAACACCCAGGTTGCGGAGGAAGCCGTGGCGGCCCTGAAGAACCTCAGCGCTGTGGTAGCGGAGCTTGATAGCCTGATCCGCCAATTCCGGCTGGAGGACGAAACCCAGAGCGTGGGGAGATTGAGCGGAAAGCGGCAAGCAGCAATGGAGCCGGCTCTGGGCGCTGCGCGCAGCTGAATTGGAAGACGGCCGTACCGCGAAAAGATGGAGCCGGCGGGAGCCCCAGGTCTGCAGCTCCGGCGAGTCAGCACGAGCGGCTCGCCGGGGCTTCCCGCCCGCGCAGCGCGACCTGGGTATTTGCCGCGTCAATTTCTCAGCCCGCACAGGAGTCGCAGAGTTTTCATCTTCCCGGCGAGCCTCTCCGCTACAGTTATTCTGGTAATGACCTCCAGCCTGGGGGAAGACACCGTCCCTCGCCTGCAGCGCCGGTAAGGCTGCATCCAACCTTGGAGAGACACTGGCATGAGCGCGGTGAAGTATGACCTGGTGGTGATTGGTTCCGGGCCCGCGGGGCAGAGGGCCGCCGTAGCTGCAGCCAAGATGGGCAAGCGGGCGGCCGTGGTGGAAGCGCGCGCGGTGGTGGGCGGGGTGTGCATCAACACCGGCACCATTCCTTCGAAAACCATGCGCGAGGCGGTTCTGCATCTCTCGGGCTACAACTACCGCAGCATTTATGGCGTGAATTACC